>JAWWAM010000024.1:0-15103 GCA_033721715.1 Marinobacter sp. | reverse complement strand
TTTTACACTTCGCGCAAGTTCGTTCAGGGGTATGCTGGAGGTATTGGTAGCCAGAATCGCGCCCGGCTTCATCCGTGGCTCTACCTCCTCGTATACTTTACGTTTGATATCGACATCCTCTGGCACGGCCTCGATAACAAGGTCACTTTTGTAAGCGCCGTCATTGGCAAAGTCGGGCACCAGGCGATCCAGGGCTTCTCGTGTTTCAGCTGAGGAATAGTGCTTTCGTTCACAAAGCTCCGACAACTTCTTGATGGCATCTGAAATCTTCTCCGGATCCTCGTCAAACAGGGTGACTGTATGGCCCTTCAGTGCGCTCCAGCCAGCGATGTCACCGCCCATTTCACCAGCTCCGACCACATGGACATGGCAAATATCCTGAGCGTCAGCATCGCTCAGGCCTTTCAAATGCTCTCTGAGGAAGAATACACGTATCAGATTCTGCGCCGTGTCCGTTTGCATGAGGCGCGCAAAAGACTCCATTTCCGCCTCGGCCATCGTGGAAGTATCGCCGCCATGGCTCTCCCACAGGTCAATGAGGGCGCCCGGTGCAGGATAATGCTCAGGTGGAGCCTTTTTTGCGCTCTCAGCGCGCATCTGGCGGGCCTCAAATTGTCGGGCGGGCCCGCTCATCATCACCTGGTCCTTCAGCCCGTGATGGTGTTTGTTCAGGTCGCCGGCAATAGCTGACTCTATGGCAGCCAGCACATGGCGCTCTTCTACAACATCATCAACCAGCCCGAGTTTTTTTGCTTTCTGATGGACGACAGATTTACCGGTAAGCATCAGCTTCATCGCTTCCACCGGATTAATAAGCCTCGGCAACCGTACGGTCCCCCCCAGTCCCGGGTGAAGGCCCAACTGGACTTCCGGGAAGCCGAATCTCGCGCCTGGTAACGCCAGCCGGTAGCTGCAACTCAACGCCAGTTCAAGACCACCGCCAAGGCATTGGCCGTGAATCACCGCGATCCGGGGACAGGACAGACCTTCGAAGCTATCCACAACGTCGTGGGCCTCGGCAAGTTTCGTCAACACTGCAGATTCCGTCGTGACCTCACGAAACTCGCTGATGTCTGCCCCCATACAGAAACTGGCCTTCTTTGCCGACCTGAGGACAACTGCCCGGGGAGCCTGTTCCCTGATATTCCGGACAAGCTCCTCCAGTTCACCGAGCACTTCGGACGAGAGCACATTGGCTGAAGCCCCCTGCTGGTCAAACACCAGCCACGCAATGTCGCGCTCATCGCGACTGAGGCGCCAATGATTGAGCCGGGTGACAGAAAGTGCCTGTTCGTCATCAGGACCAAGATATCGTGCGCGACTATTGAGGTGTTCAAGTAAGTCTTCGGTCATGGTCGCCTCCTGGCTGGAAAACTAGATGGTTTCGATCAGCATGGCGCCGGACTGGCCCCCACCGATGCATTCGGTGGCAACCCCCTTTCTCAGCCCCTCTCTGGACAACGCCTTCATCAGATGCAGAACTATACGGTTGCCGCTGGCTCCAACAGGGTGACCCAGGGCAACGGCACCACCGTCGATATTCAGCTTGCGCATATCCAGTTGGCCCACCGGCTGTTCCCTGCCAAGTGCAATGCGACAGAACTCTGCGTCGTCCCAGGCGGCCACACAGGCCAGCACCTGCGCGGCGAAAGCCTCGTTTATTTCCCACAGGTCCACGTCGTGCAACCCGAACTGATGCCGGCTGAGCAATGTGGTTGAGCTAAGCACCGGCCCCAACCCCATTATGCTCGGATTCAGCGCAGACCATTCACTGTCGATAATGACTGCCTGGGGTTCAAGTCCATAACGCTCTACTGATTCCTCAGAGGCCAGAATCAACCATGAGGCGCCATCGGTAACCTGAGAACTGTTGCCCGGAGTAACCTGTCCGTAAGGCGGCTCGAATGCCGGTTTCAATTTGGCGAGGGATTCCGGTGAGGTGTCAGGGCGCATTCCATCATCCTTGCTGAACAATCTTCCATCCGGCGAAACCGCAGGGATAATCTCGTCAGACAACCACCCCTGCTCTGCCGCGCGGGCCAGACGTTGATGGCTACTGGCCGCGTATTCGTCGGCGCGCCTGCGGGAGATACTGAACTGATGCGCCAGCAGTTCCGCGGTCTGCCCCATGCTCATGCCAACAATCGGGTCTGTCAGACCCTGGGCAAGGCTGATTTCTGGCTTGAAGTCCTTGGGATTGAGGCGGCTTATCTGCTGGGCGTAATCCTGAACGGAAGACGCCTTGTTCAGGCCTGACAACCATTGCACTCCCGCATCCGGCAACATCATCGGGGCGCGGCTGAGAGCTTCGGTTCCGCCCGCCAGAATAAGCTCACCCCGACCATCCCGAATGTACCGGAACGCCGTGTCAACGGACTGCATGCCTGACCCACAATTAATCTGTACAGTGAACGCAGGCATCGCATCCCCCATTCCCATTCGGAGGGCGGCAATACGCGCAGGGTTCATCTCCGACGGCACCACATTGACGCACCCCAGGATAACCTGGTCATAAGCCTCTGGCGGAACGGGGTGGCGCATCAGTAACGGCCTGCCGCATTGCACTGCAAGGTCCACGGGCGAGAAAGGCCCTGGTTCTCCTCTCGCCTTAAGGAAGGGCGTTCGCGCACCGTCAACAAGGTAGACGGGCCTGGGTCTGGAGCTCTCTGGGGCGGCGCTTTCGTGGCTTGCACTTTGCGGGTCGACCATGGCTGCTCCTTGTTCACTGGTAGAATCGGGTTAGCTTCCAATACATAAGCACCGTGGAAGCAACCAGCAGGCCAGTGTTGTTCAACCGGGGCTGTATCAGCCTGTTAGCCTTGCTGTCATCCTTGCCAGATATAATCCGAAGTGTGGGTATCGGAAAAATTTGCAGAAAAATCGAAAGTTTTTCTTGCTCAACCACATGTTGGATATGTAATCAGCCCTTCATCAAAAAAACACGTTCTGAGGCGCAGAACTTAACCTGTGATAATTCGTCCTTTCCGCAGGCGGGCGCAAGATAGAAACGCGTACGTTCACATTGAACCTGCTTGAAGGAGCTAAGCCATGACGCGTGCATCCGAAAAATTTTCCCGTACCTTGTCCAAGAACAGCGGCGCAGCAGGAGGTAGTCTCATAGCACTAGCTTCGCGCAAAGGAGGGCTGTTTGGAGCATTGCTTGGGCTCGGGGGAGCCTTCCTGTTATTCAAAGCGGTCCAGAATGGTCGCTCGCAACCAAAAAGGTTACCCTCCTCCGCGCAAACCGCCGGGCGGGATGTCCACCTGAGCAGTTCGGTGGTGGTTGATCGCCCTGCAAGCGACATTTACGAGTTCTGGCGGGACTTTTCGAACCTTCCACGGATTATGAACTTTCTAGAGCAGGTAACCCCCCGCGAAGGCAATATCAGCCACTGGGTAGCCCGCCTTCCCGCCGGTCCCTCGCTGGAGTGGGACTCCGAGGTGATCGAGGATATACCCGACCGTCGCCTTAGCTGGCGCTCGCTGGAAGGCTCCGAAATCAATACCTGGGGATCCGTGGTCTTTGAGCCAAAAGCAAACGGCCCAGGTACCGAAGTTTCCGTAACCCTCAACTTCAATCCTCCGGGTAACTCCGCTGGCAATGCCGCAGCACACTTTCTGAAAGGCCTGGAGTCATCCGTACTCTCCAAAAACATGCGCAACCTCAAAGCCCATATGGAAGCGGGAGCAATACCGATAGCGGGAAGATAGGAGTTGTGTAGGGCTGGGGCAGCGTCGAAGCTTTAAGCGCGTTGGAATCCCGGCTCTCCAGAAAGAACAAAGCCGGGCCTCCCAGTCATAAAAGACCCGGCTGATTTACTGCTCTACGAACGCCCTTTCGATCACATAGTGGCCGAGGTTACCGTGGCGCGCTTCCTTGAAGCCCATGTTGTTGAGGATGGAGCAGGTGTCTTTCAACATGCTCGGGCTGCCGCAAACCATGAAGCGGTCGTTCTCAAGATCAAACTCGGGTAACCCCAGATCTTTGGTGAGCTTGCCATTTTCCATAGCGTCGGTCAGGCGCCCCGTATTACGGAATTCCTCGCGGGTGACCGTGGGGTAGTAGAGCAATTTGCCCTCAACCATTTCGCCAAAGAATTCGTTGTTCGGCAGCTCTTCAATCTCATCCTGGTAAGCCAGTTCAGACTTGTAACGAACGCCGTGGGTAACGATCACCTTGTCAAAGGCCTCGTAAACCTCAGGGTCTTTGATAATGCTGATGAACGGAGCCAGGCCGGTACCGGTGCTGATCAGCCAGAGGTTCTTGCCTGGCAGCAGATTATCCATGATCAGCGTTCCGGTGGGCTTGCGGCTTACCATGATTTCATCGCCGACCTGGATTTTCTGCAGCCGTGAGGTCAGTGGGCCGTCCTGCACCTTGATAGAGAAGAACTCCAGCTCTTCCTCATAGTTGGCGCTGGCAATGCTGTAGGCGCGCATCAGCGGTTTGCCATCGGTTTCCAGGCCAATCATGGTGAAATGGCCATTCTTGAACCGGAATCCGGGATCACGGGTGGTCGTAAAGCTGAAGAGGGTGTCGTTCCAGTGACGAACACTTGTTACACGCTCTTTGTTCAGGTTGCTCATGGTATCGCCCGTTTGTTAGCCATTGGCAAATGGATGAAAATGATTGTGTAAATAATAACCCACAGGTAACCTATCGACAAAATGGGATATTTTCATAACCTTATTCGGATTTATCGATTATGAAGTTCAGTTTCCGTCAGCTCGAGGTGTTCCTGGCCGCGGCGCACTTCCAGAACATCACCCGGGCCGCCGACTCACTGGCCATGTCCCAGTCTGCAGCCAGTAGCGCCCTCAAGGAGCTGGAAAACCAGTTCAATATCCAGCTCTTCGACCGGGTGGGCAAACGCCTTCAGCTCAACGAGCTGGGGCGCCTGTACCGTCCGAAAGTTGAAGCCCTCCTGGCACAGGCCGGCGAACTGGAACAGGCCTTCAGCAAGCATACCGAGGTTGGTGCCCTCAAAGTCGGCGCTACCCTCACTATCGGTAACTATCTGGCCGTGGGCGTTATGGCCCAATACATGAATACCCCTACGCACCCGAAAGTCTCCCTGGAAGTTGCCAATACCCGCACCATTGCCAAACGGGTGAGTGACTTCGAGCTGGACATCGGGCTGATTGAGGGTGAACTTCAATCCTCGGAACTGGAAGTCATTCCCTGGAGGGGCGACGAGCTGGTTGTCTTCTGCTCTCCTGAGCATCCTCTCGCCGCTAAGGAAAGGCTGTCGGACCCGGATCTGCGCTCCGCCACCTGGGTGATGCGGGAGCAGGGGTCCGGAACCCGGCAAACGTTCGAGCGGGGAATGCACGGCCTGCTGCCGGATCTGGACATTCTTCTGGAGCTTGAGCACACGGAGGCCATCAAACGCGCCGTGGAAGCCAATCTTGGCATTGGATGCCTGTCCAGGGTCTGCCTGGCGGATGCGTTTCGTCGGGGCAGTCTGGTACCGCTGAAGGTTCCGGACGAAAGGAAATTCGACCGCACCTTCTACTTCATCCTGCACAAGCAGAAATACCGGAGTGCTGGCATCGACCGCTGGATCGATCTTTGTGAACAGCTTCAGGATCCGCCATTGCCGGACGAACGTGGACTGCTGTATGGCAGAAAAACCACCTGATTGCGTCCTTTCTCCTTGGCCCGATAAAGCGCTTCGTCAGCACGCTTGAGTAAACAGACGGCGCCATCTGAGCGAAAGTGGTCAATACTGGAGACGCCAACGCTGATGGTGACACAGGCACCCTTGCCCACATCAGCATTGGGGAGGGCCAGCCCCTGGACCGCAGCACGCAGCTTCTCTCCGAGAAAGCACGCGCCTTCCTCATCGGTGCCGGGCAATATCAGCGCGAATTCCTCACCGCCGTAGCGGGTCACCAAGTCGGAGGGCCGGGAGATAACGCTCCGCAGAGCCGTGGCGATCTGCTGCAGACACCTGTCGCCACCCTCGTGGCCATAGCGATCATTGAAGCGTTTGAAATGATCCACATCGCACATGATCACCGACAGCACGCCCGGGTGGCGGGAGAGCCGCGCCCATTCGCGTTCAAGCGTTTCATCAAGGCCGCGTCGGTTGGCCAGACCGGTCAATGGATCGGTGGTACTCAGTGTCTCAAGGTGGCGATTGTTAATCGTCAGCTCGTTCTCGGCCTGGTCGATATTTTTCCGGAATAGATAGAGAAAGACACCAGACAGAGTCAACACGCCCGCAACACTGCCTCCGTACATGATGTCGATCCACGGTGACGGCACCGGGGCGGGAACGGAGCCTTGTGGAAACAGAAAATGAGCAGCCACATAAAGTGAGCCGAAAACGGTCATGATGGCGCTGTACAGCCACCCCGCAAGGTGCTGGAAAAGGAAAACCAGAATAGCGGCAAGGGTGAAATAGAACAGGTGAACACCGGCCCCGGCACTGATGAAGAAAGTTACGACAAACAACTGGCTGCAGGCGTTAACCAATAAAAGGTTGCGGGCTGTGTTGTACCAGCCTCTGTGGTTGAGCACCAAAACCAACAGGTAGATGGCAATGAACAGAAGGTTTGCAAGGAAAACGCCGCGATAAAGGGCAAAATCGTAGAAAAAATAAAAGAACTGGTAAGGAATGGTGGCACCTGCCCCAAATAACCCCACCTGGTTACAGAGTTCTATCTGGCGGCGCAAACTGACGGGTTTGCCAGCCACCCCACCCGACCAGAGCCGTCTTACAACGGACAACATCGGCCATACCCCGTTGCGGCATCGATAGAAAGCATAATGAGCAAATACGCCTGTGTTTTGTTGAGGACAGGCTTTAAAGATAGATCAGACGGGGCCGCTATGAAACCGGAATTCGGTGTCCGGCAATTCGATCAGTTGCCGTTCCAGCCCCAGGAAAGTCTCAATACGATCATCCACCGGGCCTTTTGCCGCCTGCTCCGCCAACCTCAGGTAATCCCGATAGTGCCGCGCCTCTGACTTCAGCAACCCGGTGTAAAAATCCGCCAGTTCGGCGTCAAGGTGCGGTGCCAGGGCGGCAAAACGCTCACAGGAGCGGGCCTCTATAATGGCTCCGACGATCAGCACATCCACCAGTCGGCCTGGGTCTTCTGCCCTCACCTCTTTGCGCAGACCAGCGGCATAACGCGCCGGGCTCAGGTGATCATAGCGCACGCCCCGCTTACCCATGATAGCCAGCACCTGCTCGAAATGCCGGAGCTCTTCCCTCGCGAGACGCGACATTTTGTTGAGCAGGTCAGTGTTGTCCACGTAGCGATACATGAGACTGAGGGCCGTTGACGCTGCTTTTTTCTCGCAGTGGGCGTGGTCGATCAGCATCAGGTCCTGGTTAGCCAGCGCGTTCTCGATCCAGCGCTGGGGGGTTCTGCAGGGCAGGAAGTCGTGGATGGCGTTCAGTGCATCGGTCATGGTTCACAGCTGGTCAGCTAATCGGGGCGGGAAGTATACACGACCTAACAGATCCCTCCGACCTCTGTCCATCTTAACTTCGTAAGGGGTTTCCTATAGAATGCAGCGCCAACTTAACGCCTTTTCGCCATAAAACTCCCGCCGGGCAAAGACGCCCACAGCGCGGGACATTCCAACTGATGAGGGTCCATATCGTGTTAGAAGCCTACCGTGAACACGTTGCAGAACGCGAAGCTCTGGGTATTCCCCCCAAGCCTCTGAATGCCGAGCAGACCGCCGCACTGGTCGAGCTCCTGAAAAATCCCCCGGCCGGTGAAGAAGAAACTCTCGTTTACCTGCTGGAAAACCGCATACCACCGGGTGTTGACGAAGCTGCCTATGTAAAAGCTGCTTTCCTGTCTGCGATTGTTAAAGGTGAAGCGACTTCTCCCTTGATCGACAAGAAGAAGGCCGTCCAACTGCTTGGTATGATGCAGGGTGGCTACAACATCGCCACCCTGGTAGATCTTCTGGACGACAGCGAACTGGCTGAGCTGGCCGGTGAAGAGCTCAAACACACACTGCTGATGTTCGACGCGTTCAACGACGTTAAAGAAAAAATGGACGCTGGCAACGCCATCGCCAAGGCCGTGGTTGAATCCTGGGCCAATGCCGAGTGGTTCACCAACAAGAAGAAGGTTCCCGAAAGCACCAAAATGGTGGTGTTCAAGGTAACCGGCGAAACCAACACTGACGACCTGTCTCCTGCTCCGGATGCGTGGTCCCGCCCGGATATCCCGCTGCACGCCCGCGCCGCCTATAAAATGGAACGCGACGGCCTGAACCCGGAAGAGCCCGGCGTCACCGGCCCCATGAGCCAGATCGACGAAATCAAGTCCAAGGGCCTGCCCGTTGCCTTTGTAGGCGACGTTGTCGGTACCGGCTCTTCACGTAAGTCTGCCACCAACTCGGTGCTGTGGTTCTTCGGCGAAGACATCCCGGGTGTACCAAACAAGCGTGCCGGCGGTGTCTGTATCGGTAACAAGGTTGCCCCGATCTTCTTCAACACCATGGAAGATGCCGGCGCCCTGGTATTCGAAGCTCCGGTCGACGATATGAACATGGGCGACGTGATCGAGATCCGCCCCTATGACGGCAAGATCCTGAACGAGGCCGGAGAAACCATCTCCGAGTTCAACTTCAAGTCCGATGTGATCCTGGACGAAGTCCAGGCCGGCGGCCGTATCCCGCTGATCATCGGCCGTGGCCTCACCAACAAGGCCCGCACCGCCCTGGGCCTGGGTGCCACTGACATTTTCCGTCTGCCGAATGATCCGGAAGAAGGCACCAAGGGCTTCACCCTGGGCCAGAAGATGGTCGGCAAGGCCTGCGGCCTGGAAGAAGGCAAAGGCGTTCGCCCTGGCACCTACTGCGAGCCGCACATGACCACGGTCGGCTCCCAGGATACCACTGGCCCGATGACCCGTGACGAACTGAAAGACCTGGCGTGCCTTGGCTTCCAGGCCGACCTGGTAATGCAGTCGTTCTGTCATACCGCCGCTTATCCGAAGCCGGTTGACGTTGAAATGCAGCACACCATGCCGGACTTCATCCGCACCCGTGGCGGTGTTTCCTTGCGCCCGGGCGACGGCATCATCCACTCCTGGCTGAACCGCATGCTGCTGCCGGATACGGTTGGCACCGGTGGTGACTCCCACACCCGTTTCCCGATGGGCATCTCCTTCCCGGCTGGTTCCGGTCTGGTTGCGTTTGCCGCTGCGACCGGCGTTATGCCGCTGGATATGCCGGAATCCGTTCTGGTTCGCTTTAAGGGCGAAATGCAGCCCGGCATCACCCTGCGCGACCTGGTACACGCCATTCCGCTGTACGGCATCAAGCAGGGCATGCTGACCGTTGAGAAAAAAGGCAAGATCAACGAATTCTCCGGTCGTATCCTGGAAATCGAAGGCCTTGAGCACCTGACCGTTGAGCAGGCGTTCGAGCTGTCCGACGCTTCCGCCGAGCGCTCCGCAGCCGGTTGTACCATCAACCTGTCCGAAGAGTCCGTGGCCGAGTACCTGCGTTCCAACATCACCATGCTGCGCTGGATGATCGCCGAAGGTTACGGCGATCCGCGTACCCTGGAGCGTCGCGCCCAGCAGATGGAAGAGTGGATTGCCGATCCGAAGCTGATGCGTGCCGACAAGGACGCCGAGTATGCCCACGTGGTCGAAATCGACCTGGCCGAGATCAAAGAGCCGATCGTGTGCTGCCCGAACGATCCGGACGACGCCCGCACCCTGTCCGAAGTGGCTGGTGACAAGGTAGACGAAGTGTTCATCGGTTCCTGCATGACCAACATCGGTCACTTCCGTGCTGCGGGTAAGCTGCTGGCGCAGAACAAGGAACCCCTGAAGACCCGTCTGTGGATGTCCCCTCCCACCAAGATGGACCAGGCCCAACTGATGGAAGAAGGTTACTTCAACATCTACGGCACTGCCGGTGTTCGCACCGAGATGCCGGGCTGCTCCCTGTGCATGGGTAACCAGGCACGTGTGGCTGCCAAATCCACGGTTCTGTCCACCTCCACCCGTAACTTCCCCAACCGTCTGGGCGATGGTGCCAACGTGTATCTGACCTCCGCGGAACTGGCGGCAGTGGGTGCGGTTCTGGGCAAACTCCCCTCCGCTGAGGAGTACATGGAGTACGCCAAGGACCTGAACAGCATGTCGAAAGAGATCTACAAGTATCTCAACTTCGACCAGATGGAGAACTACACCAGCAAGGCCGCTGAAGCGAACGTTGCTTAAGCTCTGACCTTCTGGTTTTAGCTCCATGGAAACGCCAGCCTTCGGGTTGGCGTTTTTTTTGGTTTACTGCGAAGGTAGGCTGGCTGTGTTGGGGCTGGGCCCGCGGTGGGGGTATCTTTTCTTTGGGAAAAGAACTCGCTGCGCTCAGACACCTTTTCCTGGCAGAAAACATACCCCCACCCCGTGCCCGGCCGGACTTCGCAGATATTTCTCCCTGTGAAGGAGTTCGTGAGGAGCCTAAGCCGGAAAAAAAGCCTCCTGCTAGATGTAAAAACAGCAGTTCCCGATAAAATGCACCGCAGTTTTTATAGCTTGGCGCAAACTATTCAAGTGTGGTCGGGCTCGGTGTGGGATACCTTTTCTGCCGGGAAAAAGGTGTCCGAGCACAGCGAGTTCTTTTTCCCAGAAGAAAAGGTACCCCGCGCCGGGCCCAGCCCCTCACCAAGCAGGCCCGAAAACAAAAAGGGGCCCCCGAAGGAGCCCCTGTATTATTCGGCTAATGTTCGCGCCGTTTGTTACCGCGTGATGTGCTGATATTCGCCAGCATCGGCGGTCGCACTGCTCACCACCAGGATCGCAATAAAGGAAAGGATGAAGCCAGGAATGATCTCGTATACGCCTGGACCACCCATGAACTCTCCGTTCCAGCCCAGTGAAATCCAGATCATAACAGTGGCTGCACCTACAACCATGCCTGCTATGGCGCCTGCACCGTTCGTGCGGGACCACATCAGCGACAGGATAATCAGCGGGCCAAATGCGGCGCCAAAGCCTGCCCAGGCGTTACTGACCAGCGCCAGCACCTGAGAGTTCGGGTCGGAGGCGATGACCGCGGCCACCAGGCCAACCAGTACCACACAGATGCGGCCGACATTCACACATTCCTTGTCGTTCGCTTCCTTGCGCAGGAACAGGCGATAGAAATCTTCAGTCAGTGACGACGAGGACACCAGAAGCTGACTGGAGATGGTGCTCATAACCGCAGCCAGCAAGGCTGCGTAGAGGAAGCCGGTGATCAGCGGATGGAACAGAAGGTCCGACAGGATGATGAAGATGGTTTCAGGATCCTGAACATCCATGCCATTGCGAATGGCGTAGGCCCGGCCGAAGACACCAAGTGAGACAGCACCGATCAGGGAAATAAGCATCCAGCTCATACCGATGTTACGGGCAATTGGCACGTCTTTCAGCGTACGGATCGCCATGAAGCGCACGATGATGTGAGGCTGGCCGAAATAACCCAGGCCCCAGGTCACCGCAGAGAGCCAGCCTATGAAGGTTAGCCCTTCTGTCCAGGACAGCAGCGTCGGATCGACTTCATTCAGCGTTTGTGAAGCCTGGGCGAAACCGCCGCCGCCTTCGCCGAAGAGCACAACCAGCGGCATGATGACCAGTGCCAGCATCATGATGCAGCCCTGGACAAAGTCCGTCATGCTTACCGCCAGGAAGCCGCCAACAACCGTATAGGCAAGAACGACACCCAATGTGATGACGATACCGACTGCGTAGTCACTCAGGCCACCGAAGTTGAAAATTCCGGAGAATGCGCTTTCAAACAGCTTGCCGCCGGCAACCAGCCCGGACGCCGTATATACCGCAAAGAAAATGACAATAACGATGGCCGAGACGGTGCGCAGAGAAAGCGCCTGCGTCGGGAACCGGTTAGCGAGAAAGGACGGAATCGTAATTGCGTTGCCGTAGTGAACCGTCTGCTCACGAAGCCGTGGCGCTACCAGAGTCCAGTTAAAGAACGCGCCCACCAGCAGACCGATACCGATCCAGGCCGAACCCAGGCCTGATGCGAACAGCGCTCCGGGCAGACCCAGAAGCAGCCAGCCACTCATGTCCGAAGCCCCGGCCGAAAGCGCCGCCACCTTTGGACTGAGTGCTCGTCCACCCAACATGTAATCCTCGGATGAAGACGTAGCTCTGCGCATTGCATAAACGCCGATGGCGATCATGAGCGCAAAATAAAGAAATAGACTTATCCAAACACCAATAGCCATGAAACTCCTCCAGTTCAATTGGACGGATCTGACTCCGTCCGGTTGGCGCGCTTACCGTCTTCAAGCCGATAGTCGCACCCTTTGTTTTTTTAACGCTCTTTATTGCCCAAGTGATGAGGCGCTACTGCTTATAGCGCCAGCCTCCGCATCGCAATGCTTACCTCCTTATCCGTCATCAGTTTCTGTTCCGCCCTGCTTCAGGAGCATAGCGCCGTTTACACCCTTTCAATTCCAAGGGACAGCAACGAGGCATTACCGCCTACGGCCGTCGTGTTGATCGTACGGGTTCTCTCTGTGGCGAATCGCAGCAGGTAATGCGGGCCACCCGCTTTCGGTCCGGTCCCCGACAAGCCCCGCCCACCAAAGGGTTGCACACCCACCACCGCACCGATCTGGTTTCGGTTAACGTAGGTATTGCCCACTTTCACACGCTGTTCGATATACGCAGCGGTGGATTCACTGCGGCTGTGAATACCCAGCGTAAGGCCGTACCCGGCGGCGTTGATGTCGTCGATAACGTCATCCAGTTTCTCTGCAGTGTAGCGGACAACATGAACAATCGGCCCAAAATGTTCGTTTTTCAGCTCATTTATGCCCGAGATCCCGTACGCAGAGGGCGGCACAAAGTACCCTGACTGACACGAATCTGGCAGCGGCGTACTGGCAATAAATCGGGCGTCTCTATCCAGCTCGGCCAGATGGGACCGCAGGCTCGACTGTGCCTCATCATCAATCACCGGCCCGACATCGGTACTGTGCAATGCCGGGTTACCAACCGTCAGTTCCTGCATCGCGCCCGCCAGCAAGGTTTCCATTCGCTCGGCTACATCCTTCTGGATATAGAGCACGCGCAATGCCGAACAACGCTGGCCTGCACTGGCAAAGGCCGACTGGATCACATCCCTGACCACCTGCTCCGGTAACGCACTGCTATCCACAATCATCGCATTCTGCCCTCCTGTCTCTGCGATCAGAGGCACGATGGCCCCTTCGCGCTGGGCAAGGGCACGATTGAGAATATGCGCTACCTCTGTAGAACCGGTGAAGGCCACGCCGGCAATTCTGGGGTCCGGGGTCAGTTTGCCGCCAATTGTTGCACCATCACCGGGTAATAGTTGAATCACCTCAGGCGGGAATCCGGCTTCGAGCATCAGCTCGAAAGCGCGCCCAGCCACCAGGCTCGTCTGTTCCGCTGGTTTGGCAATCACTGTATTGCCAGCTACCAGGGCTGCCATCATCTGGCCAGTAAAAATGGCCAGCGGGAAATTCCACGGGCTGATACAGAGAAACACCCCGCGCCCTTCCATATAGAGTTCGTTGCTTTCGCCCGTGGGCCCGGGCAACGCCATCGCATCACCGAACCGGGCCCTGCCCTGGATGGCGTAATAGCGGCAGAAATCTACAGCTTCGCGAACCTCATCAATGCCATCTTGCATGGTTTTACCAGCTTCACGGCAACAGATCGCCATAAGCTCTTCCATGTGGGCTTCCAGCAGGTCCGCGTATTTCTCGAGACACCGGGCCCGGTCCTCCACCGGGCGATCCCGCCACCCGGGAAAGCCTGCGGCGGCGGTTTCAAGTGCTTCAGCCACGTGAGCCTCAGTACTCCAGTAGACGTGCCCCACGGGGCACGTAGTATCGTAGGGAGCGGTAATTTCCCTCGGATTTCCCTCCCGTCGTTTTTCTCCGCCAATTACCGGCGCCGCCTCCCAGCCGGACTCTGACCACTGGGCGAGATGGTTCAGCAGCGGATTGAGATCGGATGCAACGTGGATATTCAGACCTCGGGAATTACGACGCTCGTCACCGTAGATACGGGGTGGCGCCGGAATCCGGTCATTGGGAAGTGAATCGTATTTCTGGAGTTCGTGGACCGGGTTCTGAACCAGATCCTCAATGGGTGTGGCGGCATCCACAAGGCGATGAACGAACGAAGAATTAGCGCCATTTTCGAGCAGCCGGCGAACCAGGTACGGCAACAGATCCTTGTGGGCGCCAACCGGTGCGTATATACGCACGGGAATATCGCTCTGCTCAAGGATACTGTTGTATAGCGCGTCTCCCATACCATGGAGGCGCTGGAACTCGATCTGGCGCTGCTTATTCCTGGCCATTGCCAGCACCGCGGCAACAGTGTGGGCATTATGGCTGGCCAATTGGGGATACAACGCCCCATCTGTATAGTCGCTTAGCAGGAACCGAAGGCAAGCCAGGTAAGAGGTATCCGTAGCTTCCTTGCGGGTAAATACCGGGTAGCTTTCCAGCCCCAGTTGCTGGCAGATCTTGATTTCCGTATCCCAGTAGGCTCCTTTGACCAGCCGCACAGGAATCTCGTCACCCTGTTCCCTGGCCAGCTTCGTGAGCCAGCATAGGACCGGCAGCGCCCGTTTCGAGTAGGCCTGGATAACCACCCCGAAACCGCCCCACCCTCTGACCACCGGAGAACTGAACACTTTCTCAAACAGCTTGAGCGAAAGTTCCAGACGATCCATTTCCTCGGCATCAATGGTGATCGACACCTTATTTTCACGTGCGACTGTCAGAAGGTCCGTCAGTGTGGCGTAGAGTTCCTGCAACACACGCTCTTGCTGGGACACCTCATAACGGGGGTGGAGCGCGGAGAGCTTGATGGAAATTGATGGGGGCGGAGCCTTGCTGTCGGGATAGGTATCGTTTCCGACGGAGCGAATGGCATCCATATAATCCTTCAGGTAGCGGGTGGCGTCATCGCCGGTCATCGCCGCTTCGCCGAGCATGTCGAAGGAGTAGGTGTAGCCAAGATCCCGATATTCCCTGGCGTTCTTCAGGGCTTCGTCGATATCCCGGCCCAGTACGAACTGCTTCCCCATTATGGCCATGGCCTGATACATGGCACTGCGAAT
>JAWWAM010000023.1:0-15121 GCA_033721715.1 Marinobacter sp. | reverse complement strand
CCGAGCGTGGAGCCATCACCAAACCGGGGCGGTTCGAAGTGCAGGCACTGGCCTTCTTCGGCCAGAGTCGCTTCGATTTCCGTCAGCGGGGTACCAGCACGGGCGGTCAATACAAGTTCCACCGGGTGGTATTCCACAATACCGGTGTGTTCACCCAGCTTCAGCGTGCCGGCATCTGTATCGGCGGTGCGGCCCATGAAGGCCTTGGTGCCACCGCCTTCGATGTTGAGCTTCTGTCCTGTCTGTCGGGCTTCAAGAATCTGCTCTTTAAGCGTCTGCGAAATATCACCCATGCGCAGCATCCACCGTGTCATGCTTGTGTTGTTTCTGTTCCAGGGAGCGGTATTCCTGGCAGAAACGCAGGGCGGGAACGCCCTTGCCCGGGTTGAGGATACCGGCCGGGTCAAAGGCGGCCTTTACGTCGTGGAACTGCTGCAGCTCTTCATCATTGAACTGCACCGCCATCTGGCGGATTTTTTCCACGCCCACCCCATGCTCACCAGTGATGCAGCCGCCGACTTCCACACAGAGATTGAGGATTCGGCCGCCGAAAGCTTCGGTACGTTCAAATTCCCCGGGTACGTTGGCATCAAACAGGATCAGCGGGTGCAGGTTGCCATCACCGGCATGGAATACGTTGGCGACTCGCAGCCCGAACTCTTCCGACATTTTTTCCATCTCCAGCAGCACATGGGCCAGATACCGCCGCGGGATGGTGCCATCCATGCAGTAATAATCCGGTGAGATACGGCCAACGGCTGGAAAGGCGGACTTGCGGCCTTTCCACAGCAGGGCCCTCTCCTCTTCGCTCTGGGAGGTTTTTACCGAGGTGGCGCCCAGCTCACGGAACAGCGCCTCGGCCTGGGCAATATGCTCGTGCACTTCTTCTTCCGTGCCGTCCACCTCACACAACAACAGCGCCTTCGCCTCCCGCGGGTAACCCGCCTGGGCGAAGTCGTCCGCAGCGATAATGGCGTGGCCATCCATCATCTCCAGGCCGCCGGGAATAATACCGTGGGAGATGATGCCGCCCACGGCATCGCCGGCTTTCTGTACGCTGTCGAAACCCGCCATCACCACCTGGGCCACTTCCGGTTTGGGCAGCAGTTTTACCTTCACTTCCGTCACGATACCCAGCAAGCCTTCCGAGCCGGTCATCAGCGCCAGCAGGTCCATGCCGCAGACATCCAGAGCATCACTGCCAATGGTCACCCGCTCGCCCTCGGCGGTAATCATTTCAACACTGAGAATGTTGTGAACCGTCAGGCCATACTTGAGGCAGTGCACGCCGCCGGAGTTTTCCGCCACGTTGCCGCCAATGGTGCAGGCAATCTGGGATGATGGATCCGGCCCGTAATAGAGCCCGAACTGGGCCACCTCTTCGCTGATGGCCAGGTTGCGAACACCCGGTTGCAAGCGTGCCGTCCGCGCCAGCGGATCAATATCCAGAATGCGGTTGAACTTGGCCAGCGACAGCACCACGCCCTCTTTATGGGGCATGGCACCGGCACTCAGGCCGGTCCCGGCGCCACGGGCAACCACGGGCACTTCGTGCTCGTTACAGATGCGCATTACCCTCTGTACCTGCTCGGCGGTTTCCGGCAGCACCACGAGCATGGGCATCTCGCAGTACATGGACATACCATCGCACTCATAGGGTTTCATGGTTTCGTCATCGGTGATGACAAAGTCCGGGTCTATAAACGCGCGGAACTTTTCCGCCAGTTCCGCTTTACTGGCTTTCGGCTTGGTGGTCATATCGTTCTCTGGAGTGATTGGCCTCAGGTGTGACAGCCTTCAACCACGTTTGGTTTCAAAATAGTCGATACCCGCCTGCGCACAGTCCATATCCTGTTGAGGCGTGCCGGAGCTGAGGCCAATGCCGCCGACAACCTCGCCATCGACAATGACCGGCAGGCCGCCGCCTACAGAACTGATGCGACCACCTACTTCGGTGTGGATGCCGAACGCCAGCTTGCCAGGCACGTTGACAGCGTTGTAATCGTGGGTCGCTTTCTTCGCGGCCGACGCGGTAAACGACTTGTCCTGGGCAATGGTGACACTGGTTATCTTGCCGCCGTCCATCCGCTCAAAGGCAATCAGGTTACCGGATTCATCGGTGATGGCGATGCACATGGGTACGCCGATTTCGCGCGCTTTCTCTGCAGCGCCTTCGATCAATAGTCTGGCGTCCGCCAGATCAAGCCGTTTAACAGTCAACATAAGAGATTGCTCCTCTTTTTAGCCATAAACCAGGTTGGGCAGCCAGGTAACGACGCCCGGGATGAGCACACAGATAAACAAACCGAACGCCTGGATGGCAAGGAATACCAGGGATGACTTGAAGATAGTGCCCATGGTGATATCCGGCGGGCACACGCCCCTGATATAGAACAGTGCATAGCCGAAAGGTGGACTGAGAAATGACATCTGCATGTTCACCAGGTACAACACACCGAACCAGAGCACCACGTCGGAGCCTTCCACGCCGGGCAGTCCGAACAGGCCCGGAAATTCCAGTGCCTCTACGATCGGGATGAAAATGGGCACCGCCAGCAGGAGGATACCCACCCAATCCAGGAACATACCCAGGATCACCAGCAGAACCATCAACAACAGAAGGACCGCGTAGGGCGAAAGGCCAATGCCCAATATCGACTCGGTAATGAAGTCCTGGCCACCCTGCAGGATATAGAACCCGACAAAGACCGACGCACCGAACATGATCCACAGCACCATGGCAGAGGCCTTGGCCGTGGTTACCGACGCATCCCGCAATGTGGCGATGGAAAACACCCGGTGCTTCATGGCCACCAGAATTGCGCCGAAGGAGCCGATACCCGCAGCTTCGACCGGGGTGGCAATACCGCCGAACAGAAGGCCCAGAACCAGGAACACCAGTATCAGGGGTGCAATCAGGTCCTTCAGAAGAAGCAGCTTGTCCTTGAAGCCGATGCGCTCCTCTTCCGGCACTGGCGGGCCCAGTTTAGGGTTCAGCCAGGAGCGGATTCCCACGTAGAGGATATACAACGAGGACAGAATCAGGCCGGGAAGCACCGAGCCCAGATACAACTCACCCACCGACTGCTGCGCCACGACCGCGTACAGAATCGCCAGAATCGAGGGAGGAATGAGAATGCCCAGGGTGCCCCCGGCCATTATCGATCCCAGGGCAATCTTATGGTCATACCCGCGCTTGAGCATCGCCGGCAGCGCAATGATACCCATGGTGACCACTGCCGCGCCAATAACCCCCACCATGGCAGCGAGAATCGTGGACGCCACGATCGTTGCAATGGCGAGACCACCTCCAATGCCGCCCATCCATTTGTAGACCACATTGAACATCTCCTCGATCAGCCCCGCCCGTTCAAGCATCGAGGCCATGAAGATAAACAGCGGTATCGCGGCCAGGTCCGAGTTGGTCATCATCGGGAAGATTCGGCTGGGAATGATGTTCAGCATCATCGAATCGCCCACCAGATAGATAAAGGCGACGCCGAGACCACCGGTGACAAAGGCTAACGGCAGGCCCATCATCAGCAGCACCGCCAGAGAGCCGAACATGATATAGGTCAGCGGTCCGATCCTGATATCCGACATACTGCCAGAGAACTTGAACAGGAATTTCTCATCGCTGAAGGGGTCGTAAAACAGGATATTGATAACTTCCACCAGCATCACGAAAGCAAGGGCAACTGTGCCGATGATCATCAGCCACGTGCCAAGCTTGCCGGCAAGGGAGCCGCGCCCCTGGGTGCTTGCGATATCAGTACTCATGCGTGTTGCTCCCGGCCAAGTTTGATAAACATCGAGATATCCTTCAAAAGCTTGGACAGGCCAGCCAGGAAGAGCAGTGTCGATCCCAGCAGCATCACGGCCTTCACCGGCCAGTACTGAATGCCCCAGGTTTCAACGGTTCGTTCATCCATCGCATAGGAGTTCTCGAAAAACGTCCAGGAGGTGATCATCAAAGCGATGGCGAACATGAAGAAGAACATGGACGTGAATATGTCCATGCCCACTCGGCCACGTACCGGCAGGAAGTTATAGACCACATCTACCCTCACATGGGAGCCGTGGAGCAAAGCAAATGCGCCGGCCATCAGATACTGCATACCGAACAGCAGAAAGCTGGCCTCATGCACCCAGATGGTGGGCTGGTTGAACGCGTAGCGCATCACCACTTCAAAGAAGTAGAACACCACCGCATTCACTGTCCAGAACGAAATGAACACACCGGATTTATCGCTGATCCAGTCAACTGAGTTGGTAAACCAGTTACCGGCATGGCTGTAATCAACGGTCTTTTTCAGTTCTGCTTCAATCTGCTGAAGCTTTTCGTTGGCCTCGGCATTTTTGTCGATCGATTCCACGCCGCGCCGGGACAGCCACCGGTCCAGCGCCATCATGATCAGCGGCATCACGGCAAGCCAGCCCCAGTAAAACCAGTGGGGCATCACCAGGCCAAACGCACTCAGGTCAGACATGTTTCTTCACCTTAATCACAGAGCGGGGAAGACAGGGGGTAATGCCAGCGCACTCCCTGCCTTCCCCGTGATCAGTTTTGTTATGGTTATGCAGGCTTACATGCCTTCGATATCTTCCTCGCTGAGGTAGCCGACGGTCTCGTTCATCATGTATTCGAGCTGAATATCCAGAATCGCCTTGGCGTCCTCATTCTTGCCGGCCCAGTTGAACCAGATCGGAATGGCTGCCTTACGGAACTCGTCCATATCCTGCTGGGTGAGACGTGTCACCTTGGAGCCATCTTCCTTGAACTTCTTCATGGCTTCGATGTTGCGCTCCTGAATCGTCAGGTAGTGCTTCTGGGAGTAGTTACGAACCTCGTCCTCGACCAGTTGTTGCAACTCCGGATCCAGCGCCTTCCAGGCCCGCAGGTTCACTGTCAGGTCCATCAGGTCCACTGGCTGGTAGATGGACATTACGCCTGGGGGGCCGAACATGATGTAGTCGGTCACCTGGGAGAAGCCCAGTTCGTAGTTCACTGCGGGGCCCACGTAGTCCGCCGCATCAATGGTGCCCTTCTCCAGCGCCGGGAAAATATCCGAGCCCGGCAGGCTTACGGTTGACACACCGAACTGCTGGAAAACCTCGGCCACCATGCCGCCCGGTACCCGCATCTTCATACCTTTCAAATCGGCCAGGCTGTTAACCGGCTTCTTTGAGTGGATGATGTTGGCGTCGTGCTGAATCGGCCCGACATAAAACAGACCGAACTTCTCATAAATTTCCCGGGTCTTTTCCAGCATGCCCATGGAATAGAACATGATGTCCCACTGATGAGGCTGGTCAGGGCCTGCAGGATAGGACGACAGGAAGACCGAGGCAGGGATCTTTCCCGACCAGTACAGGGTGAAGGGGTTCATGCCCTGCAGCACGCCGTTACGAACGGCCTCGAACAGAGCGTTGTTGTCCGCTGCGACCGACTTGGCCGGATAAGGCTTGATGATCAGTTCGCCACCGGATTTCTCTTCGATACTGTCTGCCCATTCCTCGAACAGATCGTAACCGACGGTGCCGGCATCCCATACGGACTGGATTTTCCAGGTGGTTGCTGCGTGGGCCTGGCCCACTCCGATGAAGGTCGCGCCACAGAAGGCAGCGGCCAGTGCGGTGGTTTTGAGAAAGCTGCGCCTTGGGACGACGGTTTGCTCAGTATTGTTGTTGGTACTCATCGACACATCTCCGTTGACGTTGTTGTTATCTGCGTCAGGTAAACGCCGACAACTGCCGGCATTAAATCGATATTCGTAGCCCGGCCGGTTATAGTCCAGAAGAATGCCCGGTGGTCTGACCAGTTTCGTAAATGCCCGATGGACGAATGCCCCGGAATGAGCCATATTTACTGACCCCGGACGAAAATTCGCGATTAACGGGCAAACAAAAATAACTGGTCAGACCAGTAGGCAATAACAGGTAAAACCATGGCGATCGCCCAGGACATTTCCTATCGACTCGAAAGGCTGATTCTGGATGGCGGCCTGGCCCCGGGGCAGAAGATGCCCTCGGAGCGACAGCTTGCCACACGGCTGAGCGTGTCCCGTGCCATCATCCGCGAAGCCTTGCATGAGCTGCAGGGCCGCGGCGTCATTGAGACCAAACACGGCAAGGGTTCTTTTGTGGCGCGAATCGTCCCCGGCGTTGAAGAGGACGGTGGCGACAGCCCGTTGCTACAGATGTTCAACGGCCACCCCCGCACCCTCTACGACCTGCTGGAAATCAGGGAACAACTGGAAGGCCAGGCTGCATACCTTGCAGCAAAGCGCGCCACCACCCTGGACCTGCATCGCATCACGAAAGCCTATGCCGCGCTGGAACAGACCGACCCACTCTCTAACGCCCGGCCAGACCATAACTTTCACCAGGCAATTGTGGAGGCCTCTCACAACCCGGTGTTGGTGCATGTTCTGAACGGCCTCAAAAACCTGATGTTGTTGACAGTGCAGGCGTCGGTAGCCAATCTGAATCCGCGAGAGGAAATGCGCAACAAGATCGGCCGGCAGCACAAGCGTATCTACCAGGCAGTGATGGCCCGGAAACCGGAGGCAGCCAAACGCATTGCCATGGCTCACGTTCGCTTTGTCAGCGATGCCATGCGGGAAATCGAGCAGCAGGGCACGGCCATTATCCGGGTGCCCGTTAATGCGCCTGCATCAAAGGCTGCCGCCCCTCAAAATGCATAATTGGCGGACTGCTTGCATCCTGGCTTCCGTGATTCACAATTAATTGGTATTGATTTTCGGGACCACTGTCCGTAAAACTTGCGCCTTTGTTCAGACAGCCTCAGGAGCCATCTATGGCGGAAACATCGCCTCTGATCTGCAGGGATATCCATAAGACCTTTGACCAGCTGGAAGTACTCAAGGGTATTTCGCTGGAAACCAGGAAAGGCGATGTCATATCCCTGATCGGCAGCTCCGGCTCCGGTAAAAGCACTTTTCTGCGCTGCATCAACATGCTGGAAACCCCCACATCCGGCGACATAATTGTGCACGGTGACCCGATTCGGTTCACAACCAACCGCAAGGGCGAGCGCGTACCCGCTGACAACAAACAGGTTGAGCTTATTCGCGCCCGGCTGTCCATGGTATTTCAGAGCTTCAATCTCTGGTCCCACATGACGGTGCTGGAAAATATCATTGAGGCCCCTGTTCACGTTCTCAAAGTCCCGAAAAAAGAGGCTATTGAAAGAGCGGAAGCTTACCTGAACAAAGTGGGCATCTATGAACGCAAAGACTACTATCCCGCCCAGATGTCCGGCGGCCAGCAGCAGCGCGCGGCCATTGCCCGGGCACTGGCCATGGAGCCGGAGGTCATGCTGTTTGATGAACCCACCTCTGCCCTTGACCCGGAACTGGTCGGGGAAGTTCTGAGAGTCATGCAGAACCTGGCCGAGGAAGGCCGAACCATGATCGTGGTGACCCACGAGATGTCTTTTGCACGGGATGTGTCGTCTCAGGTCCTGTTCTTGCATCAGGGTGTGATCGAGGAGCAAGGTACACCGGATAAGGTTTTCGACAATCCGGAGTCAGAACGGATGAAACAGTTTCTGGCTCCCAACTTTTGATGTGCGTGCTATCTTGAAATCAGTAAAAAGGCAGACCACTGCCGATAATAAAGCCCACAAGGCAAATAACGACTGGAGAAGTGACTCATGAGAAAACTGATTGTTGCAGCAAGCGTTGCCCTCGCTATGATGGCTGGCGTCGCTCACGCCCAGGAACGTAATCTACGCATCGCATTCGACGTGCCTTACGAGCCGTTCGAATACAAGGACGAAAACGGTGAACTGACCGGTTTTGAAGTGGAACTGGCAGAAGCCATGTGCGAGGAAATGAAGGCCAACTGCGAGTTCGTCATTCAGGCATGGGACGGTATGATTCCGGGCCTGATGGCACGGAAGTTCGACCTGATCATGTCCTCCATGTCCATCACGCCTGAGCGCGCAGAGCGGGTGCTGTTCTCCGACCCGTACTACAACACCCCGGGCGGCTGGTTCGGCCCTGAAGACTTCGATACCGACGTGACCGACATGGAAGCGATGGAAGGCAAAACCGTAGGTGTGCAGCGTGGCACCACCATGGACACCCATGTGACTGAGGAAATGGGTGGCGTGGTCTCCATCAAGCGTTACACCACCGCGGATGACATGGTTCTTGACCTGGAAGGCCAGCGTCTGGATGTGGTTTTTGTAGACTACCCGGTTGGTGAACAGACCGTACTGAGCAAAGACGGCTTCAAGGAAGTAGGCGAGCCGGTCAAGCTCGGTGAAGGCGTGGGCGTTGCTATGCGCAAGCGCGACAAGGAGCTTGCGGAAGAAGTGAACGCGGCCCTTGCGACCCTCAAGGAAGATGGTACCTACGACACCATCATGAACAAGTACTTCGAATACGACATCAAGATGTAAATCAGGCCGAGGGGCAGTCGCTTTGGCTGCCCCTGCTTACCGGATGCTTCCATGATCGACTTGAAAGGCTACGGCCCGGCCCTGATGGAAGGGGCAGTGGTCACCATTGAACTGGCCTTCCTCTCCCTTGCCCTCGCAGTGATTCTCGGGCTGATTGGCGCCTCGGCCAAACTGTCCAAAAGCCGGGTGGCTATTGGGGTAGCTACCACTTACACCACCCTGATCCGCGGCGTACCGGATCTGGTGATGATGCTCCTGTTTTACTACGGTGGCCAGGTGGCCGTTAACAACCTGTCCGATTATCTGTATGACGCCTACGGCGTGGATTTCTTTTTCCAGTTTGATCCGTTTATTGCCGGCGTCCTTACTATTGGCCTGATTTTTGGTGCCTACATGGCGGAAACTTTCCGCGGAGCCTTCCTGGCGGTTGAAAACGGCCAGATTGAAGCGGCCCGCGCCTACGGATTCACACAGTGGCGCACGTTCCACAGAATCATCTTCCCGCAAATGCTGCGGCATGCCCTGCCCGGCATTGGCAATAACTGGCAGGTACTGCTGAAAACCACCGCCCTGGTATCCATTATCGGACTGACGGATATGGTGCGTGTGGCGGAAGAGGCCGCCAAAGCAGAACGCATGCCGTTCCACTTCTTCATTCCGGTGGCGTTTGTCTATCTCAGCCTCACGGCCGGTTCCGAGCTGTTTATCAAGTGGCTCACCAAGCGCGCCAATGTCGGCGTGGTACAGGGGAGCTGAACCATGCCTGACTTTATTGCAGAACTGCTCAACCGTAACGATATCTTTACCGCATCGACCATCATGGAATACTGGGGCGGTATGGTCACCACCGTTCAACTGGTCTTCCTGTCACTGATTCTCGGCCTGGTGCTCGCCGTTCCACTGGCCATCATGCGTACCTCAAAAAATCCGCTGATCAATGGGCCGGTGTGGTTTTACACCTATATTTTTCGCGGCACGCCGCTGCTGATCCAGCTATACATCATTTACTACGGCCTCGCCCAGATTGAAGGTATCCAGCAGACGTTCTGGTGGGACATCTTCCGGGAAGCTTTCTACCCTGCCCTGCTGGCGTTTACCCTGAACACGGCTGCCTACACCACTGAAATCATTCGTGGTGCCATTGTGGCGACACCCAGCGGTGAAATTGAAGCGGCCAAGGCTTACGGCATGAGCTGGGCACTGCGAATGCGCCGGATTATTCTGCCCAGTGCCGCCAGGAGGGGGGTGCAGGCGTACTCCAACGAAGTCATTTTCATGCTTCACGCCAGCGCGATTGCCAGTGTGGTGACGCTGGTGGACCTCACCGGCGCGGCACGGAATATCTATTCCCGTTTCTACGCGCCATTTGACGCATTCATCTTTGTGGCGCTGCTGTACATGGCGCTAACTTTCCTGCTGGTATTCGGATTCCGTAAACTGGAAAATTACTTGTTGCAGCATCAGCGGCCAGTCAGTGGCTGACATTCAGGTCTGGTTCCTGGGATAACGGGGAGTCACATGAGCGTTCGTGAATTACTTTTTGGTCCTGGTCGCGACTGGCTTTCCCACACCCTGTCTACCGCCGAGCATGCGTCTTCGGAAAAGGTCGTGGTGCTGGATGACGGCACCGGGCTGCAACTCCAGGATTCGGGACTTTTGTACCTGGAACCGCCAGCCGGTCGCGCCAACCCCAATCAGGAGGCGCTGATAGTCTCTGCCGGTGTTCATGGCAATGAAACGGCGCCCATCGAGGTACTGAACAATCTCCTGAACGAACTGCTCGACAATCAATGGCAACTGGCCTGTCCGATGCTGTTGATACTGGGCAACCCGCCAGCGATGGGCGCGGGTGAGCGGTTCATCGATGTGAACCTCAACCGGCTGTTCGGCGGCGCCCACTGCAAACCCGAATACCGCGGGCTACCCGAAGCAGAGCGGGCCAGGGTGCTGGAACGGGCTTGTGACGCTTTTGCCGCCAGGCATTCCAACAACCTTTATCATTATGATCTGCACACTGCTATTCGCCCTTCCCTGCGGGAAAAATTTGCCCTTTACCCATTTGTTGACGGGCGGGAAGTGCCCCGGGATCAGGTGGATTTTCTGCTGGAAGCAGAGGTAGACACCCTGCTGTTGCAGCACCGTGAGGGCACCACGTTTGCGTCGTTTTCCTCAACGTCGCTGGGGGCCGAGAGCTTCACCGTAGAGCTCGGCAAAGTACGGCCGTTCGGTCAGAACGACCTCACGCGGTTTACCGGAATCAGTAATGCGCTGCGGCGGCGCATGAAAGGAGAGAAGCCACCGGTGCGCGATACGGCCGCCACTCAGCTAACCGTGTTTGAGGTGGTGCACGAAATCCTCAATACCGGCGACAGCTTCCGCTTCCATGTGCCCGATGACGTGGCCAATTTCACAATGTATGACCCCGGCACCATGATCTGGGAAGACGATACCGGCTGCCACAAGGTTGGCCACTACCCTGAGGGTATTGTCTTTCCCAACCGCCATGTGCCGGTGGGCCAGCGCGTCGGCCTTTTGGTAAGGCGCCGCAACTAGGCCGGCGCGTTTTCAGGCTCAGCCACCTTGCACCTGATCACATGGGTGCAGACGGATGGTACCACCAGCAATGTCAGCACCGTGGAAGCCAGCAAGCCGGAAATGATGGCCCAGGCCATGGGCGGCCACAGGGTAGAACTCGAGAATGCCAGCGGCAGCAGGCCGGCAACCGTAGTGCCGGTGGTCAGCAAGATAGGCCGGGTACGCTGCTCTACCGCCTTGCGAACCGCGTCGCGGATGTTATCCCCTTTTTCCAGCTGCCGGTCCATGACATCCAGCAGTACGATGGCGTTGTTCACCACAATGCCCACCAGCGCAATCACACCCAGCAACGACTGAAAACCGAAGGGTGAACCGGAGAACACCAGCCCGGGGAATATACCCACGGTGGCCAGCGGCACAGTCAGCAAAATAATCCCGACGCGCCGGAACGAGTTGAACTGAATCAACAGGAAGAACAGCAAAAGCAGCACACCGATGGGCGCTGTGGTCAGCAGGGCATTGTTGGCGTCACCAGAGCCCTCGGCATCACCCCCCATTTTCAGCCGAGTTCCGGGCGGCAAAGGGTTGTCTTCCAGAGCAGCATCCAGCCCTTCCAGGGCCTGGCTGAAACTGTACCCGGTATGCAGGTTGGACCAGACGGTGTTCATTCTGGTGCCGTTGCGCTGATACCGGGCAGCGGACTGCCATGAGGTCTCCACCGAGGCAATAGCGGACAGGGGGACTGCGTCGCCCTGATCGTTATAGATGTTTACTGACAGCAGTCTTGGCAGTGAAAGGCTGGTGCCCTCCCGCGAGCGCAGTACCAGGGGGATGGGATCCTCCTCCTGCCGGTATTGTTCCGCCACCACACCAAAGCTCTGGCCATACAGGCTCTGGGCCACATCCGACCTGTTCAGCCCATAGCGGGCAGCGCTGGCATCGTCCACGTTAATGGCAAGGCTTGGGACCCCCATAT
This sequence comes from Marinobacter sp., assembly GCA_033721715.1. Lineage (GTDB taxonomy): Bacteria > Pseudomonadota > Gammaproteobacteria > Pseudomonadales > Oleiphilaceae > Marinobacter. The sequence continues at coordinate 3,179 of JAWWAM010000023.1, read as the reverse complement.
CCAGATTGTGGCGCACGTCCACGGTGCCCTCGACGCTGCGAAGGGCTGCAAATAACTGCTCCACCGCCCGGGCACGGGTTTCGTCGTCAGCGTGGTACACCCTTACCTCCACAGGGGCTGCCCGTGGTGGCCCCTGGCCGAGAATGCCGGCGGTTACCTGCAGCTCGGGCATTTCCTGCCCCGCATATTCCCTTATCCACTGCACCAGCCCCGTGGTTTCCTCCAGGGTGGGTGTCGAGACCACGATCCGCCCACGATTCGGTGCCTGGGGCTCCCGCTGCAGGTTGTAGTAAAAGCTGGGGCCGGTAAAGCCGGTGAACCGATGCACCTTGAGCGCCTCCGGACGGGTACGTATGGCCCGCTCAAGATCCGCTGCCACACTGGCAGTTCGCTCCTGGTCCGTACCTTCCGGCATATACAGCTCTACCACCACTTGCGGGCGATCGGCATTGGGGAAAAACTGTTGTTTCATGAACGGCGTCAGGGCAAGGCTGAAGACCACGAGTGCAACACCCGCCAGAATCAGCGTTCCCGGCCGCCTTGCGACCAGGCTCCCGAGAAAACGGGACAGGCCGATCAGCCTGTCTTCTCTTGCGTCAACTTTACGCGGTTTGAGGAAACGGGCTGCCAGCAGAGGGACGGCGGAAATGGCAAGCAGGTAGCTGACCGACAGGGTAAGCATGATCATTACCGGCACACCACGGGTAAAATCCGCTGTTCCGCCCTTGGAGAGCAACAGGGGCATAAACGCCGCGATGGTGGTTCCCGTGGAAGCACCCAGCGGTCCGGCGAGTTCCCGTACCGATCGTTTCAAGGCATCCAGCCGTCGCATGCCATCGTCCAGATACCCCTGGATGCTTTCCACAATCACAATGGCGTTATCAATCAGGATGCCCAGAGAGATCACCATGCCGATAACCGCAATCTGATGGAGCACACCGCCGCCCAGGTCATACAGGCCGATACTGATCAGTGCCACCATGGGCAGGATTGAGGCCACCAGGATGCCCATGCGGATCCCCATGCCGGTGAATACCACCGCCACAATGATGATGACCGACATAACCAGGCTCCAGGCCAGGTTATCCAGCCGCTCTTCCACCTTGTCGGGCTGGAAGAACATTTCGCGGATTTCGTAGGGTGCGAACTCATCCCGGATCACTGACAAACGCTCGCGTACCCGTTCGCCAAACCGAATAGCATCGGTAGTGCCCTCTTCCATGATCATTGAGACCAGCACCACCCGCTCGCCATCGTACCAGGCCTCGGGCTCTCGGGGTTCGGCCGGCCCCCGCCACACTTCTGCAGCGGCAGCCAGCGGCACCTGAGAGCCGTCGGGCAGTTCAATGGGCGTGGCGCGAATGGCTTCAACACTGGTGAATTCGCTGTTTGGCAACACCGACAGGCGCCGGCCATCTGCCACGATAAAACCACCGGGGGTGGTCTGGTTACGGCGGGAAAGGGTTTCCAGAACCCGTGCCGGTGAAATACCCAGCCGGTACATGGCGGCGTCGTCCAGCGCCAGGGTGATCTGCTCGTCCGCATCGCCGTCCAGCTCAATACGGGACACTCCGGGAATATCCGCCAGGTTCTGTTTCAGGCGCTCGGCAACGTCGCTCAGCTCTGTTACCGAACCGGAGCCGCTGACAGCCAGGATGATCGCCGGGATATCGATCATCCGATCGTCCAGCACCATCTGCCCCACGTCGTCCGGAAAATCCAGGCGCGCCCGGTCCATTGCCTGGCGCACCCGGTCCCAGGCGGAATCAGTATCGTAGATGGTATCGTTCAGGCGAACGTTGAAAACCGCCACACCGGTGCGTGCGGTAGCCTGAGTGAAATCTACCTCCTCGACCTGACGAAGCTCATCAGAGAGCGGTTGCAGTACCAGGCGCTCTACGGCCTCGGCACTGGCGCCGGGGTAATTAATGGTGATCAGGCCGGCACGGTAGGGGAAGGAAGGGTCTTCCTGCCGCGGCATGGTGCTATAGGCAGCGATACCCAGCAGGCAAAGCATGGTCACCACCATGCCCAGCAACCGTTGAAAATTCAGCAGGCGCACTGACATTAGCGCACCTCCACCGCATCGCCGTCGGAAATCCTCGTCATACCGGCGTATACCACCTGGTCACCGGCAGTGAGATCATTGGCGTCCACCACAACGCGCTCGCCGATGATTCGCTGAACCGTTACCGGTACCCGGCGGGCAATGCCATCGGAGATACGAAACACACTGGCACCGCCATTGGATTTCATTACCGCCAGCAGGGGCACAGTGGTGGCAACGGTTTCGTGGGGAGTAATCCCCACCTCTACCGGCTCGCCCGGCTCCAGGGTGTCCGCAGGAAGGTTTACCAGCACCGGGTGCAATTCCCCTCGCACCCCGCCGGACTGGGCAATTTCCACGATCGATCCGGTTTCTGGCGGGCGGTTGCGCTCCTGCACTGACCAAACTGGCAGGAGCTGGCCCAGCGAAACATGGTTAAGCATATAGGCCGGTACCCGAACTTCCACTTCGCGGCCGTCAGGAGACGACAGGCGCATCACCGGTTGCCCGGCCGCCACAAACTCGTCCCGCTCCACCAGCAGTGCTTCAACCCGGCCATCGAATGGCGCCCTCAGTTCACTTTCCTGCAGCAACCGTGTGGCTTCAGCAAGGGAGGCGTCCGCGGTTGCCATGCTGGCCTTCAGGCTGTCACGCCGGGAGGCCAGTTGTTCCAGCCCCTGCTCGGACACCACACCCCGCTCATGCAACCGGCGGGAACGCTCCCATTCCCTTTGGGCCTGCTCATACTGGGTTTTGAGTTCTTCCAGCCGCGCCGCAGCGGAATCCCGGGCCGGTTCCAGCGCCGGGTTGTATACCCGCGCCAGCAGCTCGCCGGTTTTCACCGTCTGCCCCAGCTCAACCGCCCGCTCACGCAGGGTACCGCTGACCTGGAATGTCAGTGTTGCCCGTTGGGCCGCCCGTACAATACCGGAGAAACGAAGCGACACACCTTCAGTCTGACCACCGGTAACCTCAGCGGCGCGAACGGTAATAGGAGCAGCATCCTGATCCGGGCCCGGCTCACTGGATTTACACCCACTGGCAAGCAGGACGGCGAAAGCCGCGAGAGACAGGATGGCGGAGCGCCAGATGGAGTTCATTGAGAGACCCTCTCTTCCATGTTCATGATGGT
>JAWWAM010000022.1:0-15228 GCA_033721715.1 Marinobacter sp. | reverse complement strand
TACGCGCTGCTTACCAATCCGGGCGGCTACCTGCCGACAGACCAGAGCCGCATTGATCGCATCAGCACCAATGGTGACCAGATTGAGTACGAGTCCCGTCTTACCGGCTCCCTTAATCAGCCGCGCTGGTATGGCACCAATGTGGTAATGCCTGATGGCAGTGTGATGGTATTCAGCGGCGGTAATCGCGATGGCGTGGTGGGACCGGGACTGGAAGGGCCGATCATGACCGCCGAACGGTTTGACCCGGAAACGTCAACCTGGACGGAAATGGCCGAGGCCAATCGCCCGCGCACTTACCACAACACCGCCCTGCTGATGGCCGACGGACGGGTAATGATCGCAGGCCATGCACCGATCAATACTGCCTACCTCTCTCACATCAGCTTCGAAGATTTTGGCCTCGCCCCCAATGCCGGCCGGGATCCCAGCTTCGAGATCTACACCCCTCCCTACGCCATGAGGGACGACCGCCCGCAGATTACCAGCGCGCCGGAAGACCTGACGGCAGGCGAGGACTTCTGGATTCAGGTGGACCAGGCTGAGGATATCGACAAGGTGCTGTTGATTCGCCGCACGGTGATGACGCACCTCATCGATGGCGACCAGCGTGCCATTGAGCTCCCGGTGCAGGCCCGTAACGGCCGCAACCTTCGCCTCAGAGTGCCCGAGACCCACAACGTAGTGCCTGCTGGCAAGTACATGCTGTTCGTCAGCAAGGACAGCGCCGAAGGCAGGGTGCCATCGGTCTCGGCATCCATCACGGTGATCAACAGCTCCCTACAGTGCATGGCAGACACCCATACGGCCGGTTCCGAAACTTCTGCGCAAGAGGACGACTCGTCCGGCGGCCTGCTGGGCCTGCTCTGAGGTGATGCCATGACAAAGAGCTTTCGCAACGACAAGCGCTCCATGAAGTATCTGTCTGCCCTGTGGCTCTGCGTGATGACCCTGTCAGCCTCCGGGCTGGCGGGGGCTCACGGAGCACCAGAGGCCGAGAACATTCCTTCACAACGGATCACCGCCAGCATAGACCGGAAACCTGAGATTGACGGCTTCAGTACCATGATCATTGATGCTCCACGGCCCGCCATTCTGGTGACCTACCGCGGCGATGAAACTGCAATGATCCGGGGAACGGAAGGGGAGCCCTTTCTCCTTTTTACCGGCCAACGGGTAATGGCAAATACTCAGAGCAGGAGTTGGCAGAAACTCGCCGGGCATCAACCGGTACACGGAAAGGACCAGGGAGAAGCACCCGGGGAGATCAACTGGGTGGAAGTGTCAGGCTCCGGCAGCTATGGCTGGCTGGATCCGCGACTGAGTGGCGAGCTATTGCGGCACTCCGGTGACAGCAATGGTATGGCCTGGTCCATCCCGGTGATCAATGCCTCCACCGGCACCACGGCAGTGACGGGACGGATAACGTCAATTCCTGTTCAGTAGCGTTATACAAAAAAGCCCCGCACTGCGGGGCTTTTCGGCACTCACGGTGACGTAGCGACAGATTACTCGCTCTCTTCGACCATATACTCGACCGCCACCTGAATTTCCTCGTCAGAGCAGTTGGAGCAACCACCCTTGGGAGGCATGCCATTGAAACCGTTGATGGCGTGATCGACCAGTGTTTCCAGCCCCTTGTCGATACGATCACCCCAGGCACCCGAATCTCCCATGACAGGTGCACCGGCTGCGCCGGATGCGTGACACGCAGCGCAAGCGGCATCATAGACTTCATTGCCGGCGCGAGGTTCGGAACTGGCTGACTCAGCAGGCGCTGACTCCTGTCCGCAGTCTTCTCCCTGCACACAAACTTCACCCACCGGCGCAATACGGGAGCGGATTTCATCTTCAACATTGGCCATTACGGCACCTGTTGTCAGGCCGAAGCCAAGCAGTACGGCAGCCAGGACTCTCTTCATCTTCACAATGCACCTCGCAATTGGGCGTTATAATAATCAGTGGTCGCATTATAGCGACTGCGGCGGGGCAAAAAAACCAAAGTGCAAAATGAACGCCGTGTTTCAATCCGATTCGTTGCCATTTCGTAAGTCAGAAGGCCCTGCCCGCCTATTCCGGGTACCATACACAAAACAGAGTCTGAAGGTCGGAATTTATGCCTGATGCGAACCAATCGCAACCCCACCCCTGGCGCAAACCTCTACTGATTACTGAGTTTTCAGCGTTGGCCGTATTGCTGGCATCCATGGGGTGGTTCTCCAGCCGTACCGAGAGCGGTGCGGAGCTCAGCCCCGCCTGGCTTCTCATCCCTGCAGCTGCAAGCCTGGTGGTGTTTATCTGCTTTATCGGCCTGATGTATTTACGCTGGGTAGTTGCCGCAGCCGCAGAGCGAAGAACCCGCCATAAAATCGTTTTTTCACTGCTGGTAATGACCCTGCTCGGGGTCTGGGCCTACGGTATCGCCAACACATGGATCAGTCTCTCTCATGCATAAGGACAGGCTAATGTCTTTCATTTCCAGTTTCCGGGTGGCGCCAGCCGCCGGCGTTCTTCTTTACCTCTGCACGGCCTCTGCGGCGGCTGCTGAGGAAAACCAACTGCAATCAGAAAAAAGCTTCAACGATGTGACCCCTGAACAATGTGCATTGATCAGCGATGGTGTTCAGCGGCTGGCGTGTTATGACGCCATCAACGATCCCACCGAGGCTCGGGAGCAGGCTCAGGAGGACGAACTTGACGCCGTGTCCGACTCGGTCGAGGCGTTGGAATACGAAGAGCTGGCCGATGCAGAAGACGGCGACGAAGCCGTTGAGGGGCTGGATACCGGAGGTGAAGGTGACGACTCCGGGGTGATGTCTGCCTTGATGAATCGGTACGTGGCAGCGGAAAAGGCCATTTTTTCCTTCTCCGGCAGCTTTGTGGGCCACCGCCCCATGTACATTCTGCCTTTCAGCTACATGAAGAACGCCAACCGGGAACCTTCCAGTCCGAGAACGGGCACCACCGGTTATGACTACGGTATTGACAACCAGGAAGCCAAATACCAGATCAGCTTCAAGGTCCCGCTACTTACTGGCTGGCTGGATAATCGCACAACGATGTGGTTCGGTTACACCCAGAAGTCGTTCTGGCAAGTTTACAACACGGACGATTCCGCACCCTTCCGGGAAACCAACTATGAGCCGGAGCTCTTTCTTCGGTATGCGACGAACTTCGATATCGGCCCCGGCACGCTCAACGGTGTGACCCTGGGCCTGAACCATGTATCCAATGGGCAGTCCGAGCCCCGCTCCCGCAGTTGGAACCGGATTATGGCCTCGGCGGCCTACAGTTATGACCGTTGGCTGTTCATGGTTCAGCCCTGGTATCGGTTACCGGAAAATAGCAGCGAAGACGATAATGAGGATATTGAACGTTATCTGGGGCATGCCAACTATCTGGCGATCTATAAATGGTCTGAAGACAGGACGCTCTCGTTGACGTTGCAGAACAATCTGCGTTCTGACAATAACAAGACGTCAATTGAGCTGGGTTACAGTTTTCCGATGGGGGAGACGATCAAGGGGTATGTTCAGTACTTCAACGGGTATGGTGAGAGTCTGATCGATTACAATGAGCGGATTCAGCGGATTGGTATCGGGATTATGTTGAACGACTGGCTCTGAGTTACTTCCTGTACTTGGTGCAAGACCGGTCGGCACGATACCCATGCCAGAAACACGCTCCTTGCGGCACATCCATGTGACGCTTGGGCTCCGCCATCCATGGCTCCGCACAGTTTCTGACATGGGTATCGCCCCGACCGGCCCCGGAGCTCTGGCTAGCCTTCCTCGTTTAGCCTTTGCATTTCTGCAAGCAGTTCTGCCGTTTTTTCCTTCATCAACGGAATATCACCCCTCGATTCCACGTTCAGGCGAACCACAGGTTCGGTGTTGGACATGCGGAGGTTGAAGCGCCACTCGTCGAATTCGATGCTTGCACCGTCGACGTGGGAGACGTTTTTGGCACCGGCACTGTACTTCGCTTCAATGGCGGCAATCACCTTAGACGGGTCAGCGATGGTGCGGTTGATTTCACCGCTGGCCGGGTAGGCTTCGATGCGGGCATCGATGAGGGACGACAGTGTCTGGCCGGACTGGCACAGGCGTTCTGCCACCAGCAGCCACGGGATCATGCCGCTGTCGCAGTAGGCGAAGTCGCGGAAGTAGTGGTGCGCGCTCATTTCGCCGCCGTATACCGCGTCTTCGTCACGCATGCGCTGTTTGATGAAGGCGTGGCCGGTTTTGCTTTCGATGGCTTCGCCGCCCGCGGCCTTGACCAGATCAATGGTGTTCCAGGTCAGACGTGGGTCGTGGATGACTTTGCCACCGCCGGTCTTGCGCAGGAACTGGTCGGCCAGCAGGCCCACGATGTAGTAGCCTTCGATAAAGCGGCCGTTTTCGTCGAAGAAGAAACAGCGGTCGTAGTCGCCGTCCCAGGCGATGCCCATGGCGGCGCCATGTTCGATGACCGCCTCAGCGGTGGCCGCGCGGTTTTCTTCCAGGATGGGATTCGGAACACCGTTGGGGAAATTTCCGTCAGCTTCGTGATGCACCTTCACGAAGTCGAACGGCAGGTGCTGTTCCAGCTCGTCGATGATCAAGCCCGCCCCACCGTTACCGGCGTTGACGACGATAGTCATCGGTTTGAGGGTGCCGGCATCCACATAGCCCAGAAGATGATCAATGTAGGCGGTGGTGACTTCCCAGGGTTCGTAGCGGCCCTGCTCCGGTGCGTCGCCGAACGGTTCCAGCACCCGGTCACGGATGTCGTTCAGGCCGTTATCGGAGCTGATGGGACGCGAGTCCGGGCCCACCATTTTCATGCCGTTGTGGTCTCGCGGGTTGTGGCTTGCGGTGACCATGATGCCGCCATCCATCTTGTAGTGGCTGGTGGCAAAGTAGACCATCTCGGTACCGCATAGCCCAATATCGAAGACATCAGCACCAGCAGCCATAAGGCCGGAACTCAGCGCCTCAGCGATTTCGGGGCTGGATAGGCGGATATCGTACCCGACGATAACCCGCTTCGCTCCCGTCACTTCAACGTAGGCGCGGCCAATGCGTTCGGCCAGTTGGGGGTTAAGCTGATCCGGCACGCGGCCGCGAAGGTCGTAGGCTTTAAAACAGGACAGATCCATTGTCACTTTTGTTTACTCCGCTGCGGAAGACTGAAGTTGAATGTAATTCTGAAGGCCCATCTTGCCAATCATGTCCAACTGGGTTTCAAGCCAGTCGATATGCTCTTCTTCACTGTCGAGAATACTGCGGAACAATTCCCGGCTGGTGAAATCCTGCACCTGCTCGCAATAGATAACCGCTTCCTTCAGGTCCTTATGGGCAATCATTTCCAGTTTGAGGTCACAGGAAATCATCTCTTCGACGTTTTCACCGATCAGCAGCTTGTTGAGGTCTTGCAGGTTCGGCAAGCCTTCCAGAAACAGGATGCGCTCGATCAGCTGATCGGCATGCTTCATTTCGTCGATGGACTCTTCGTATTCCTTGTCCGCCAGTTTGGTGATGCCCCAATCCTTGTACATGCGGGAATGGAGAAAATACTGGTTGATAGCCGTAAGTTCGTTGGCGAGTACTTTATTCAGAAACTGGATGACTTTCTTGTCGCCTTTCATGACGGATCTCCTTGCGTGAGTGTGCAATCCCTACAAGGATAGCCCTTCACCAGAGGAGAAAAAATCACAAATGGGAAATGATTGCAGCAACTGCCGGGTCAGGCAGGCTGGGCCAGCATATTTGCCATGGCAAGGTAGTCCGGAGCACGGCTTTCACGGAGAATTTCCCGGGCGGTGCAGGCGCAACGACCACATTGGGTTCCAACGCCCAGCTCCCGGCCAAGCTGGCGCATGGAACTCACGCCGTTGTCGGCAGCTTCACGGATTTCTCTGTCTGTCACACCATGGCAAAGGCATACGTACATGCGGGTTACTCACAGGGCCGATGAAAGGTACTGATAATTATTGTCATTTGCATGCGGCTTTGCAAGCCCTGTGAGTTAATTTTGTGCAACCAAGTGTTTCAGCCCTGCCGCTCTCGAGTCAGATTGCGGTTTCCTGTCTCCGTGACCACCACATTGTCTTCGATGCGAATCCCTCCGCACCCCCGTAGACTGCTCAGTCGTTCCCGATCTACGTAACGTCCCACCTTCCCTGCCAGCAATGGCTCCAGGAGCGAAGGAATAAAATAGAGGCCGGGCTCGATGGTCACCACCATCCCCGGCGCCAGAGTGCGGGTAAGTCGCAGAAAAGGCGCACTCTCCGGTGGTGGTGTCGGCTTTCCGGCAACATCATGAACCTGTACCCCCAGGAAATGGCCGATACCGTGGGGAAAGAAAGCCCGGGTGAGGCCCTGCTCCACAATGTCTTCATCCGCCAGGCCGACCACCAGACCGGAGGCCGAAAGCAGGGCCGCGATGCCCTGGTGGGCCTTGCGATGGATATCAATATACTCCACCCCCGGTGCCACCATGTCGCAGAGCCGCAGCTGGAGCCTCTCGAGGCCATGAATCAGAGCGGCAAAGTGCGACTCCCCCGGACCGGCGGTGGTGCGGGTGATGTCGGAGCAGTAACCCCGGTACCGGACACCGGCGTCGATCAGCAGGCTGCGGGGCTGGCCCGGAGGCCGGGTGTCGTAATACTGATAATGCAACGTGCCGGCATGCTCATTCAGGCCGATGATGCTGTGATACGGTGCCTCGGCTTCCCGCTGCCCCGTGGCCTGCTGGTAGGCGAGACTGATGCTGAACTCGCTCTCCCCGGCTGAAAAGGCATCCCGGGCAGCACGGTGCCCGGCCAGCGCCAGGGCATTGGCGTGCGCAAGACATTCAATTTCGTACGCGGTTTTGTGCACCCGGGTTTCGTCCAGGGCTGCAAGCAGGCCCGCGGGGTTATGCTGTCCCGAGACGCCCTCAAGCAGGGCAGGATCACCAATCACCGCCAGAAGCCCCGGTTCGTCGAGCATTGGCGCCCCAGGCGACTGACTACTGCGGACCTCGGCCAGCGCCCGCCAGGGCTCCTCCGGCAAAACCTGGTTTGCATGCCAGAAGTCTGTTGGCTCGTACAGCCACAGCACCGGTTTGTTCCCTCTACGGATCCACAACCAGCAATTTTCGCGGCCGGCCAGCCCGGTCCAGTGCAGGAACGGACCATAGCCCTGGAAGGGCCAGCGTTGATCGTCGCCATAGCGAAACGGGGCGGCGCCGGAGGCAATCAGCAGACTGTCAAAACCGTGGTCTGCCAACACCTCTTCATACCGGCTTTGCAGTTCTTCCAGGTGGTCCAGTTGCAGCAACAGCAAGGCATCTTCAGGCATATCAGCTTTCCAATTGTTTCCAGAGGGTTAAGAGGTCTTGCGAACGGGCCTCCCGCCGGCGGATCAAACGAATCTCCAGAGGTACATCCCAGCGCTCGTCACCGGCGCGCACAAGGCTGCCAAACTGTTCACTTTTCTCTGTTATCCGTTGCGGTAACCAGCCCATCCCAAAGCCCTGCTTGACCAGAGCCTTGATACCGGCCGACTGGGTATTCTCATTCAAAGGCAACAGATTGGCCGTCAGCTTATGACGTGCCAGGTGACCTTCAATCGCCGACTGCAAAAAGCCGCGGTTGTGATAGGCGATCAGTGGCACTGGCTGCTCCTGACTGCCCGGCAGGGGGAACCGGGCGCCTCCCCGTTCGTCCGCGACACTGACCGGCACCAGGGCCTCCCGCGCCAGAACCAGCCAGACGAAATCGTCTTCGGTCAGCCGGTCGCCCCAGGGCAGGTCCGGATGCCAGTAACAAAGCACCAGGTCACACTCGCCACTTTCCAGAGCCTCCAGAAACTGTTCGCCCACCCAGTTGGTGGCTTTCAGGTTGAGCTGGAGGCGCTCGGCGATGCCCACGTCCGTCGCCCAGCCCTGGTAAAAGTGGGAAAACAGCCCCTGGGTGGAACCGACACTGATCCGCGCCGAAGCTTCGGCCTCAAGCGCAGCAATCCGCTCCTTCGTGTCCCGTACCTCCCGTGTAATCCGTTCGCACAGCTCCCGGAACATCTCCCCTGCCGGCGTCAGCGACAGCGGCAAGGTCTGGCGATTGATCAGGGTGGTGCCCATAGCCTCCTCCAGCAGCTTGATGCGGCGGCTGAACGTAGGCTGGCTCACGTGCTGCAATTCGGCAGCACGTGAGAAATGGCGCGTGCGGGCAAGCGCCAGAAAGTCTTCCAGCCAGCGTACTTCCATGGCAATTCCTGAAGTTGGATGATATGACCAGGCTTTTATGGGGTCAGATCGGGAAAGCAGGCATCATAGCCTATCGCAATGATTCCACTACAAACGGCCCTCTTCCACTGCGTGGCAGGCCACCTGTGTACCGCTATCGGTGGCAATCATCGCAGGCACTTCCCGCCGACAACGCTCATTGGCATAGGGACAGCGGCCGTGGAACACACAACCGGACGGCAGGTTTACCGGCGTCGGCACCTCACCATTCAGGCGAATGTGATTGGGCCGGTCGTCCTCCAGCTTGGGAATCGCTGACAACAATGCCTGGGTGTACGGATGCCGGGGCCTGGCAAACAGGGTTTTGGTATCTGCCAGTTCACACACCCGGCCCAGGTACATGACCGCCACACGGGTGCCGAAATGCTCCACCACCGCCAGGTCATGGGTGATGAACAGATAGGTAAGCCCCCGGCTTTCCTGGGCATCCATCAGCAGGTTCAGCACCTGGGCCTGGATCGACACGTCCAGGGCGGAAATCGGCTCGTCTGCCACAATGAATTCCGGATCCACCACCAGCGCGCGGGCAATGGCAATCCGCTGGCGCTGCCCGCCCGAGAACTCATGGCCAAACCGGCTGCCCCAGTCCAGGTCGATACCCACCGAATGCATAACCTCATGTATCTTGTCCCGCACCTGCGTGGCTGACCAGTCCGGGTGATGGAAGCGAATCGGCTCTTCCAGGGTCTGCTGGATGGTCATCCGCGGGTTCAGCGACGCGTATGGGTTCTGGAAGATCATCTGCATCCTGCGCCGGTATGGCAATGCGGCCTTGCCTTCCAGGTTGTCGATACGCTGGCCGCCAAAATGGATTTCCCCGGCGCTGGGGGAAAGCAGCCCCATCACGGTGCGGGCCACCGTGGACTTGCCGCAGCCGGATTCACCCACTACACACAGGGCTTCGCCCTTTTGCACATCCAGATCCACGCCGTTAATGGCGTGGACGGCCTCCTGCCTGCGGCGCAGGCGCCCTCCTTTAAAGGTGATCTGTTCCAACAGGCCGCCGGAAAGGTCGAAACGTTTCTCCAACCCACGAATACTGACCAACGGAGAGGTCATGATTCCGCCTCCTGCATGCGTTTCTCCTGTTCAATCAGGTTGGCCACTTCGTAACAGGCTACGTCCACGTTCCCGGAGCGAACATACTCGGGCATCCTGCGCGTACACTGCTCGGTGGCAAAATTGCAGCGTGGATGGAAGGGGCACCCGGTGGGTACATTCTTCAGCGATGGCATGGAACCGGGAATCTGGAACAGCCGCTGACCGGGCTCCCCCATCTGTGGCAATGCGTTGATCAGGCCCTGGGTGTAGGGATGCTGGGCGTCGTTGATAATTTCCCGGGTCGGCCCCTGCTCGATGATGCGGCCGGAGTACATCACCAGCATGCGTTGCGTGACCTGGGAGACCACCCCGAGATCATGGGTGATCAGCATCAACGCCACGTGTTCCTGCTCACACAGGTTCAGCAGCAGATCCATGATTTCCGCCTGGATAGTCACGTCCAAGGCCGTGGTGGGCTCGTCGGCAATGATGATTTCCGGCTCCAGCAGCAGGGCGATGGCAATGATCACCCGCTGGCGCATGCCGCCGGAAAGCTCATGGGGGTACTGGTCAAGGCGCTTCCCCGGCGAGGGAATCTGCACCTTCTGCAGCCGGTCCAGGGCAATCGCGCGAGCTTCCTTCTTCCCGGTTTTCCGGTGGGCCTGAATGGCCTCCACCATCTGGGTGCCGATGGTGAGCACCGGGTTCAGCGTCATCATAGGGTCCTGAAAGATCATGGCGATGCGGTTGCCCCGGATCTTTCTCAGCTCCCGCTCACTCATGGACGCCAGGTCCTTGCCTCTGTACAGGATCTGCCCGCCGGCAATGTAACCGGGCCGGGCGATCAGATTGAGAATGGAAAAGGCCGCCACGGATTTACCGGCGCCAGACTCACCCACGAGCCCCAGCCGCTCGCCACTGTCCAGGCTGAAACTGATGCCCCGCAGGGCGGTCAGGTCACCACCGCGCACCGCAAAGCGCACATCAAGATCTTTTACTTCCAACAATGCCATGGCGCTATCCCTTGTACAGCCGTGGGTTCATGACATCCCGCAACCAGTCACCCAACAGATTGATGACCAGGACGAGCAACACCAGAACCAGGCCGGGGATCAGGGTGATCCACCAGGAACCGCTCTGGATATAGTCAAAGCCGGACTTGATCAGCGAGCCCAGCGACGGCTGGGTTTCCGGCATACCCAGGCCGAGGAAAGACAACGCTGCCTCGGAAATGATGGCATTGGCGATCTGAACCGTGGCGATGACGAAAATCGGCGACAAGGTATTGGGCAGGATGTGCCGGAACATGATGCGGCGGGTGCCAAAACCCATGACCCTGGCCGCCTCCACATACTCTTTCTTCTTTTCTGCCAGCACGGAAGCCCGGACCGTCCGGGCAATCTGGGGCCACTCGGCAATACCGATGATGAAGATCAACATGTAGATGGCGATCTCGCCGAACATCAGGTTGCCGAAACTCGCCTTGAACACCGCACCCACGATGATAGCCACCATCAGGGTGGAAAACGATAGCTGCACATCCGCAATCCGCATCAGGATGGCATCCACCTTGCCACCAAGATACCCGGCCAGCAGGCCGAAGAGGATGCCCAGCACCGCCTGCAACACCACTGCCCCGAAACCGATCATCAGCGACACACGGGTTCCGTAGAGAATGGTGGAGAGCAGGTCCCGGCCCTGGGCATCGGTGCCCAGCGGGAACGCCGGATCAGCACCCTCGATGCCCACCGGCGGCAACTCGGAGTTCATGATATTGATCTGGGCCAGGTCATAGGGGTCCGCTGGTGCCAGCAGGGGCGCGAAGACCGCCGCCAACACCATCAGCAGCAGCACCAGGAAACTGATTATGGCTATCTTGTCGCGCTTGAAGCTGTACCAGACGAAGGACTCGCGGAAGCGGTCCCAGCGGGAAACCGTTGCCGTTGTCATGCTTTTTTACCTGTCAGTTTAACGGTGGGATTCACCAGTCCGTAGATCAGATCCACCAGGGTGTTGGTCACCACGAAGATCAGGCCCACCACCATCAGGTAAGCCACGATCAGCGGAATGTCACTGCGGGTGATGGCCTCTAGGAACATCAGCCCCAGACCGGGCCACTGGAACACCGTTTCAGTGAGAATGGTGTACGCCACCATGATGCCGATCTGTACGCCCCCCACGGTTATCACCGGAAGCATGGTGTTCTTCAGCGCATGCAGGAAGTTGATGCGGCCCGCGCTCAAGCCCTTGGCCCGGGCGTAGCGGATATAGTCGCTCTGCAGCACTTCCATCATCTCGGCCCGGATCAGGCGGATAAACAGCGGCAGCATGATCGATGCCAGCGACACGCACGGCAGCACCAGGTGGGCCAGCCCGTCACCGGTAAACAGCCCTGAGTCCCAGGTGCCAAACAGGTGGACCAGATCATCACCCCGGCCATAGGACGGCATGCCGCCGTCCGTACTGAAGAAGTCGTTAAGCCACTGGCCCCAGCCGGAACCGGAGGGGAACCAGTTCACCGTGACGCCAATGGAAAATAGCTGGATGAGCACGATGGCCGTGAGGAAGACCGGTATGGAAATCCCCACGGTGCTAATGCCCATGAAAAACTTCGACAACCAGGCCTGGGGCCGGATCGCCGCGTAGACACCGATCGGCACGGACAGAAACACAATGATCAGGCTGGCCCCGATCACCAGCTCCAGGGTCGCGGGCAGATGTTCCGCGATCACTTCCAGGGCAGGCTTGCTGTAGAAATAGGAGTTGCCCAGGTCCCCCTGGAGGGCGTTGCCCGCAAAGCGCAGGTACTGCACCAGCACGGGATCATTGAGCCCGAGCTCCTCGCGAATGACCTCCCTCTCCTCCTCGGAGACGGACATGCCCACCATTTCCTGAAGCGGATCCCCCAGGCCATCCTGAATGGCAAAAGCGATGACACTGATCACAAACATGACCAGCAACGCCTGGGAAACCCGCTGAACCAAAAACGCTAACATGGAAATTTTCCGGATAAGGCTTGCAAACAAAAAGCCGGCACCGGATCACTCCCGCGCCGGCCTGCCATTACAGGCGACTATTCAACCACCAGGTCACCCAGATACGGGAAGTTCATGACATTGAGCACCGGCTCAATATTCACATTTTTCTTCGAGGCCCAGGCCAGGTCCTGCCAGTGCAGGGGAACGAACGCGGCATCGTCATACAGACGCTTCTCTGCCTCCTGCAGCATGGCGGCTCGCTTGTCCAGATCCGTCTCAACACTGGCCTTGTCCACCAGCGCGTCCACTTCCGGGTTGCAGTAGTTACCTGCGTTGTACTGGCCGGCGCCACTGTCTGCATCCGGGCAGAAGGTCAGGAATTCGAAGAAGTTGGCGGAGTCCTCGGTGTCCGCATGCCAGCCAATCAGCATCATGTCGGCGGCACGATTATCGAACTCTGTCCAGTACTGGGCTTTTGGCAAAGTCTTCAGATCCACCTTGATATTGATTTGCGACAGCATGGCCGCTACCGCCTGGGCGATTTTGTCGTCGTTCACGTAGCGATTATTTGGCGCCATCATGGAAATGGTGAAGCCGTCCTCATAGCCGGCTTCTTTCATCAGTGCCTGGGCCTTTTCCACATCAAAGCGCGGCGCCAATGACTCGTTGTGGCCCTGATACCCGGCCGGAGACATCTGCGCTGCCGGTGTAGCAAACCCTTTCATGATCTTGGCAGCAATGCCTTCCTGGTTGATAGCGTAGGCAAAGGCCTGGCGAACCTTCGGATCCTTGAATGCTTCCACCCGCTCCTGGTTCATCTGGAACAGGATGACGCGGGTACCACTCATGGTGACCAGGTTGGCATTCTTATCGCGCTTGATCCGCTCGAGGTCATTGGGCGGTACCGGCGCAATGAAATCTACCCCGCCAGAAAGCAGAGCGGAAACCCGGGTGTTGTTCTCCTTGATTGGCGTCAGCACAATCTTGCCGACGTTGCCCGGGGAGTCGGTATCCCAGTAGTCCTCAAAACGCTCGAACTCCATACGTACGCCCTGCTTTCGCCTGGTGACAGTATAAGGGCCCGTACCCGACAGGTTCTCGGAAGCGAAGGAGTTGCCGTGCTTGAGGATGGCGCTCTTGTCCTTGCCCCCCTCGGTCTGGCCGCTATAGAACTCGCTGTCCAACGGGAAGATATAGGTCGCGGTGTTCAACACCAGCGGGTATGGCTCGCTGGTCACCAGCTCGAACGTATAATCGTCGATGATATTAATGCCGCTGAACGGCTTGAAAATCGCCTTGAAGTCCTGGCTCCGCTTCAGACGGTCCAGGGTGAACTTCACATCGGCCGCGGTCAGTTCATTGCCGGAATGGAACTTCACCCCTTCGCGAAGCTTGAAGCGCATCGTCTTCTCGTCAACCCGCTCCCAGCTCTCAGCCAGCCGCGGCTCGAAGCTCAGATCGCTGTTCCAGCGCACAAGGGGGTCAAAGGTCATGTGGGACAATTGCAGGATCCCACCGGAAAGCTGCTCGTGAATGTCGAGGGTTACCGGGTCGGCGTCATACGCCATCTTCAGTTCCTTGGTGGCTTCGGCAGACAGGGCTACTGGTGCCGCAGCCAGGACCATGGAACCCAGGAGTGCTCCAATCAGTTTTTTCATCGCGTTTTCCGTCGCTGTTTTAGGAATTTTCACGGAATATCGGCGCAAAAGGACGCCGACTGCCTGAACAACAAGCTAGTCGCGGAAATCCCTTACAGCAATCGAAATTGCGACATGGGGCTATTCGTCAGATGAATCACTCACTTCGGGGCGAGGGTCATTGCCGCAATCACAGATGGAAAACCAGGGGCAGGATCATCGCAGTAAACACTCCGGTGAGACCCATACCCAGTGAAGCAAAGGCGCCGGCGGTCGGACCTATTTCGAACGCCCTGGCTGTACCGAGGGCATGGCCGTTCAGTCCCAGGGCAAAACCGAGAATGCGCTGGTCAGTAATGGAGAGCCAGCGGGCGATCAGGTCCACAAACAGCGTAGCCAGCATGCCCGTAATCAAAAGTCCGCCCATCATCAGGGAGACGGAACCGCCGAGTTGCTCGGTAATGCCAATCGCAATGGGCGCCGTCACCGACTTCGGCGCCAGCGATGCCAGCACTTCCTCCGAAGCCCCCAGCGAGGCGGCGATCACCACGGCATACACCGCGGCCATCGTGGCCGCCACGGGCAAGGTGAAGAGGATGGGGCGCCACAACGCCCGGACGTGATGCATCTGCTGGTACAGCGGCACGCCCAGCGCGACCGTGGCCGGCCCCAGCAGGACAGTTAACCATTGCGCGCCTTCGCGATAGTCTGCGTATTCAATGGTAAGAATCGCAATCATCCCACTGACCAGCATGGCCGAGATCAGGATGGGCGGCAGCCACACCGGTTGCTTCAATATCTTGAAAGCGCGATTACCGGCAAAAAACGCCCCGAACGTCAGCACAATCGCCAGCGCCGGGCTGGTAGAAAGCAGGCTCAGCAATTCCTGGAAGCGGGCGGACAATTCACTCATGGCTACCATCCTCTGGCCCGCTGAAACGCTGCATCAGCCATAGCGTAGTGAGTACGCTCAGCAGGGTGCCTGCAGCCAGCGCGACACCAATGGCCAACCATTGCCCCGCAAACTCGTCGACCACAAAAAACACCCCCACTACACCGGGCATAATCAGCAACACCAGCACCGAAATCAGCGCCTGACTGGCCCGGGCGAGGCTGTCACTGACGGAACCCCTGGCCATCAGCAACAAGGTGAGCAGTATCATTCCGATAACGCCACCGCTCACAGGCAATGCCAGCACCACCCTGAAGACCTCACCGGCAATAAAGAACACCGTCAGCACCAGAAAACCGTACAACATCGACATGGCAGTTGTTTCTCTACGGAGTATTTGATTTACACT
>JAWWAM010000021.1:0-15400 GCA_033721715.1 Marinobacter sp. | reverse complement strand
GGCGAACGAACGGGCTACTCGCCAGAGCCTCCTGAAAGTAGCCGACCTGCTGACGGAAACCTCACCTGCCGACGCGCTTGGTTACCAACTCCGTCGCTACGCCATCTGGCAGACCATCACCTCCGTTCCCCCGGCCCGGGATGGCATCAAGACTGACCTGGCCGCCGTGAGCGCGGACCGTGTCGCAGACTATCGGGAGAGCCTGACGAAGTCGCCGGACCTGGCGCTCTGGCAGCGTGTCGAACAGAGCCTGTCGGTCAGCCCATTCTGGCTGGAAGGTCACTGGCTGAGTGCCCAGGTGGCCTCGGCGCTAGGGCACGAGAACTGTGCCGAGGCCATTCGCACGGCGGTCAAAGCCTTTGTTGAGCGGTTGGCGGAGTTGGCGGACATGACCTTTAACGATGGCACTCCTTTTCTACCCAAGACGGTGGCCGACTGGATGCTCAGCGGCCCGGCAAAAACTGGTTCCGCCGGTGGCGCCAGCGCCTGGGAGCAGACGTACGAGAATGCCCGGGACATTATGGAACAGAAGGGCCTTGCACCGGCGCTGCAACTGCTGGAAGAAGGGCTGGAGGCGGCCAGGGAGCCCAGGGATCGTTTTTATTGGCGGCTTATGAGCAGTCAACTGATGAAAGACAGCGGCATGAAGAGCCTCGCCAGGCAGCAGGTGCAGGATCTGCGCGAGCAGACCCGCGGTATGAGCCTTGAAGACTGGGAGCCTGGCCTTGTCGCCCGGCTGGACAGACTCGCATAAACACAGATGGACTAATTAACAGGAATGGACACCATGTGGAGACAAGCCCTACTCATTGGACGACGGATTCTGCCCTATGTGCGCAGTGCGGCGCCGATAACCCTGGCGCTGGGTGTGGTGGTACTGCTCGCCGCAACCTGGTGGCTGGGCCCCCGCCTGGAAATCAATGGCGAATACCCGCTGGCGGCATGGCAGATGCGCGCCCTGGTCACTCTGGTGGTTGTGCTTCTGGTGGCGATGGTCTGGGGTACGGTGCTGGCCCGCAAGTTGGGTAAGGTTAACGCCGCCAAGGCGGAGGAACAGAAGGAAGAGGAAGACCCGATCCTGCCACTGGAACGTCGTCAGCAACGTCTGCTTGACCGCAGGCTGGCGGAACTCAGGAGCAACCTGCCGGGCCGCAAAGGTGTCTATCGTTTGCCCTGGTATCTGGTCATGGGCCTGGAAGACGCCGGAAAAACCAGCCTGATCCAGCGGTCGGGGCAGACCTACACTCTCACCAACGTCACCCGTAACCCGCGCACGGAGCGGAACCCGTTCGGTTGCGAATGGTGGGTGGGTGATAACGGTGTTCTGATTGATCCGGACGGCGAATTGCTGAGCCAGAACGATGGCCAGGGCGCCAGCAGTGAGATCCAGCAGAGGCTGTGGACCCACTTCATCAAATGGCTGGAAAAGAACCGTCCCCAGCGTCCGCTCAATGGTGTGGTGCTGGCTGTGGATCTTGCGCGGCTGAGCACGGCCAATGAACAGCAACGCCAGGCCCAGGCTATCCTGCTCCGTACCCGTCTGCGGGAACTGATGGAGCAATTGGGATCCCGGTTGCCGGTCTACATCAGCTTCACCAAGATGGACCTGCTTTATGGTTTTGCGCCGTTTGCCCGCACGCTCTCGAAAGCCGAGCGTGAGCAACCCCTGGGCTTTACCTTCCAATTGGATGAAAAGCATGAGCCGGACGCCTGGCTCGGCGAATTTGACCAGAGCTTCAGCATATTGGCGGAGCAACTCGGTGAGCGGCTTCCGGATGTTCTGTCCGCCACCAGAGACGCCGAAGAACGTGCGGCAGCCTATTCCTTTACCCGCCAGCTCGCGGGCCTGAAGCCGGTGCTGGAGCAGTTCCTGGCGGACCTGCTGTCGGCGGATGCGTTTTCAACCCCGGCGCTTGTGCGTGGTACCTACTTTACCTCCGTGGTTCAGGAAGGCGTACCGGAAGATGCGTTTGTGTCTGCTGCTGCCGCAAACTACGGTCTTGCCAGCCCGATACAGCCGGCGCAACGTGGCGGGCAGTCCTCAAGCCTGTTCACGGAAAAGCTGTTTCCCAATATTATCTATTGTGAAGCGGGCCTTGCCGGGGACAATCAGAAAGTGATGGGTGGCCGGCGCCGACGGATTGCGGCGGCCGCAATCGTCGCTGTCGCCGCCGGCCTGGGCACGACTGCTGGCTGGCAGCATTACTTTGTGCAGAACGCTGAAGCCGCCTTGGCTGTTGAGGAACGGGTGCGCAGCTTTATCGATAACTGGCGCCCGATCGGCTACGAACCAGATACCACCGGCCGCAATCTGCTGGAGCCTCTGGACCAGTTGCAGGAAGCCACGCTGGCGTTCGGCGATTATCGTGCGGAACCGGCACTGGTCGCGGATATGGGCCTGTATAAGGGCCACAAGATTGGTCCGGAAGTGGAAAAGTCCTACCTGGATATGCTGGCCTACCAGTTCATGCCGGCATTGATGCTGGGTGTAATGGGAGAGATGAGCAATGCGCCGGACAATAGCTCCGAGCGCCTTGATCATTTGCGTGTACTGCGCATGCTTTACGACGCCAGCGGCCGTCGCAGGGACATTGTCCACAGCTACATGAGCGACTATTGGCAACGGGCCTACCCGGCGCAGCGAAACCTGCAGCGGCGGCTGCTGAGCCATCTGGACTATGCCCTGTTGCACACGGACCTGAATCAGCGTGTGGCCGAGGGCGACCAGACCGCCGATATGGCGCTCGCGCCTTTCCGCAGCAGTGTCCAGTGGGCCCAGCATGAACTCGGCCGTATCGCGACTCCGGAACGGGTCTACCGTGATCTTGAAAAGGAAGCCGCGCAGAATTTCCGCTCACCTCTTGACCTGGCAAGGGAGTCCGGACCGGCTTTCAGCACGGTCTTCGTAGGCCTGGATGAATTCGGCGAGCCGCTGGATGAGGAGAATACGTCACAGGAAAATCCGGTTGTGATTCCATCTCTGCTGACCCGTGAAGGTCTGAATTCCTGGTTCATGCGCAAGTCCGGCTCCGTTACTGAGCTGGCACTGGTGGATGCGTGGGTGCTTGGCCGCCGGGACGATGTGGATTTCAGCGAGGCTGATGAGGCACAGCTGCAGGCGCAACTGCAGGCTCTGTATGCAGAAAACTATGTGGCCAACTGGCGCCGGGCTTTGAGCCGGCTGGACATCCGTAACTTCAGTGACCTGAATCACGGTGTGCGTGTTCTGGAAAGCCTTACCAGTGGTCACGAACCGCTGAACCAGTTGTTGGCCCATGTGACCACAAATACCCGCCTGATTCCCGGTGGCAGTGACGAGGCCGAGGCGGCCCGCAAGGTGATGGAGCAGTCTTCCCATTTTCAGATGGTTCAGGACATTGAGCGTCAGTTTACTGACCTGAACGAACTGATGGACAAGCAGGGGGAGGATCCCAGCGATATGGAACAGGTAATGGAGGTGGTTCAAAGCCTGCATACCTATCTGCGCGGTATCCAGGAAGCGCCGGACCGTGGCAAGGCTGCGCTGGCCGCCGCCCGTGCCCGTATGGGACTGCAAGGCGTGGACCCGATTTTCACACTGCAGCGGGTGGCCTCCAACCAGCCAGCACCCCTGGATCGCATGCTGGCTAAACTGGCTTCCGAAAGCTGGCGAGTGGTACTGGATCAGGCGGTGGCGCAATTGGAGCGTCAGTGGTACCAGGAAGTGTATCAGCCGTTCCAGCAGAGCCTGGCCAGGCATTACCCGTTCAGTCCCGGAGCAGGCCGTGATGCAGCGCTACAGGATTTTGAGCACTTTTTCGCGCCGGATGGTGTCCTGGATACGTTCTACAAAGAAAACCTGAAGCTGTTCCTGGAAGATCATCCGGAGCATATTGCCGGTTCCAAGCGTGCCAGCCTGGTTCGTCGCGACGTGCTGGCGTCGCTGGAAAAGGCTGAACATATTCGCCGCGCCTTCTTTACCAGAAGCGGCTCACTGGACGTTGAGTTCGCACTGGAGCCGTTGCATTTGTCCTCCAATAAGCGTCGCAGCGTGATGAACGTGGATGGCCAACTCGTGGAATTCAGTCATGGGCCTAGCCAGAGCATCCCACTGGTGTGGCCTAATACGTTGCGGGATTCGGTCGAAAGCCGGGTCACCCTCGTGCCAACGGAAGTGAACCGATCCCCCAGAAGCCTCTCGGAAAATGGCCCATGGGCGTTGTTCCGCCTCCTGGATGATGCAGACATCACCGGCGTGAGCAGCAGTGCGGTGGACGTGCGGTTTGCCCTGGACGAGGGCGAGATGCGTTATCGCCTGCACGCGGGCAGCAATACCAACCCGTTCACCCAGAAATTGCTGGCGGGGTACCAGATTCCACGCAGTCTGTATTAAGCCACCGGTTGTGGGTGCTCTGGCTTGAATGCCGCATGGGTATTTCGTATAAGTACCGGTTTATTGATAGGAAAGGATAACCGATGAAAGGATTCCTGATACTCCTGTGTTGGCTGGTAACCCTTGTGGCTCAAGCCGGCACTTACCGCTGGGTTGATGAGAACGGCCAGACCCATTTCGGTGACCGGCCACCGGTGAATACAGTCGCAGACGAAGTATCACTCAAGGCCGCCGCCCCAACCTCGGACGAGGCAGCCCGTGAACGCAAGCAGCGGGTGAACGAGTTCCTTGAGCAGAGCGAGAGGGAGCGCGCTGAGCGAAAAAGGGTGGCGGCGGAGGAGGGGGCCAAGACCGCGGAACATGAAGCCCGCTGCCAGGCTCTTCGGGCACGGTTGAAGTTCCTGAAAACTGTGTCTGGAATCTATCGACTCAACGATGAAGGGGAGCGGGTTTTCGTTGACGATCAGGAAAACGAGCGCCTTCGGCGTGAGTTTCGGGCCAGGGTTCAGAACGAGTGTGATATCTGAAAACAGGGTTAAAAGCAGGAACCCTGTTTTGCAGTAAATTCCCGGGCCCATCAGGTTAACTTAACGTAAGCCCTCCAGGTCCTGTTACGTGTGCTACATTGATATCAACCATGGTGCTAATCAGATCGCATGGTTGCTGAATTCTGTTGAGGGGTCACCGACTTTCTGCAGCAGTTGTTCAGTCAATAGGTCTTATCGTTACCAAACAGCCGAAATAGCAGTATGGTTTACTGACAAGGAGGCAACAAATGGAAGCGAAATCCAACCAGAATGACTTTGAACAGGTCAGAGCGGATCTTCAAAAGCTCCGCGAGGATCTCTCCCAACTGACCAAAAACGTTGCTGAAGGACAAAAGAGTAATATCAGCAGTCTCCGCGATGAAATCCGTCGGGAAAGCCGCGAAGCGTTTGACCAGGTGAAGCGGCGCGGGGATGAGGCCATTCACCGTGCCCGTGATGCCGGCAGCAAGGCCGTCGACGATGTCGAGCACAAAATCGAAGAGCGCCCGTTTCTCAGCATTATGATCATGTTCCTGGCCGGACTGTTGGTTGGCCGTCTATTGGATCGCTGATCATGCTGGATTCAGCCTGGTTACAGGGCGTCCTGCGCAAAGCAATCGCGGCCATTATTGGCTTTATGCTGGCCCTGGTGCTGCTGGTCGCCCTGTTGATTACCGGTTTTTACTTACTCGTTAATGCCGCCACACTGGCGTTGTCCCCCGCTCTGGGTGAGGCTGGTGCGTTGGCGGTAACGGGTTTGTCCTGTCTGTTATTACTGGCGTTGTTTTTCTATCGCATGACCCGCCCGGCTGCTTCGAAAAAGTCTTCCAGCGAAAGCGAAGGACACTCCCCGGGTTCCCCCGTGGATGCCATCAGGGAGCTTGTCCGTAACAATCCTCTGGAGGCCGTTGCTGCTGCGTTTACCTTCGGCCTGGTGGAACACGGCGACCCACGCCTCAAAGCACTGTTGTTGCAGGGCGGCATGGTGTTGATGAAAGAAGCGGAAGCCGAGCAGGCCCGAGGTAAGGAAAGCACCGAAAGTAGCGAAAGTACTAAGGCACCGGAGAGCGACGCCGACGCGCCAACCTGATCGTCATCACACCGTAACCCGCGCCATTGATCATTACTGTGCAGTACTATTCATCACATAGGGAGCTTGTCATGAAGTTACGCACGTTATTGTTTATGGCATTACTGATGCCATTATTTTCCTTCGCCAATGCCGCCCAGGAAGGGTTTGAAAAGAGCGGAAGCCGCGTGCCACCTGGCCTCGAAAAGTGGAACGACAAGGGGCTGGACCTGAAGAGTAAATTCCACCGTGGCAAGCGCCAGGTGCATCTCGGCCCACGGCCGTTCTGGCTGGTGGAGGACATGGACGAAGGACCCCTTAAAGAAACCCTGCAGTCCTGTCAGGCCAGAAAGGTCCGAGCCACGGACTTCTCGATCGGACACCGGGGTGCACCCTTGCAGTTTCCGGAACATACCCTCGAATCCTACGTTGCGGCCGCCCGGATGGGGGCCGGTATCCTTGAGTGCGATGTCGCTTTTACCAAGGATCGGGAACTGGTCTGCCGTCACGCTCAGAACGATCTTCACACCACCACCAATATCGTGACCATCCCGGAGCTGAACGCCAAGTGTACGCAGCCGTTTGTAGCGGCAGATCCGCAAAGCGGCACGGAAGCACAGGCTGAGTGTCGCACCAGTGATATCACTCTGGAGGAGTTCAAGTCCCTGGAAGGCAAGATGGATTCGTTCAACCCCATGGCGACGACGCCCGAAGAATACCTGGGGGGCACTGCAGACTGGCGTACCGAACTGTATAGCAGTCGCGGCACCTTGCTGACCCATCGCGAGAGTATTGAGCTGTTCAAGGCGTTGGGAGTGAAGTTCACGCCAGAGCTGAAAACACCGGTCGTGGAGATGCCGTTTGAGGGTGACTACAGCCAACAGGATTATGCCCGCCAGATGATTCAGGACTACATCGATGCCGGCGTAAATCCGTCCGATGTATGGCCGCAATCATTCCTTCTGGACGATGTGCTGTTCTGGATCAACGACATGCCAAGGTTTGGAAAGCAGGCCGTGTTCCTGGATCAGGAGCCGATCACCACGGAAAACTCGTCTCTGGCCCAGATGGAGAAACTGTCAGCACAGGGCGTAAATATTCTGGCCCCGGCGCTGTGGAAGATGCTGACCCTGGATGGTCACCAGCAAATCGTGCCCTCGGAGTATGCGGAAAACGCCAGGGCTGCGGGGCTGGACCTGATTGCCTGGACGGTTGAACGCAGTGGCCCGCTGGCTGATGGCGGTGGTTGGTACCACCAGACGATTACCGATGCTATCAATAATGATGGTGACGTTTTCAACGTAATTGATGTACTGGCGCAGGACGTCGGGGTCATCGGTATCTTCTCGGACTGGCCGGCGACCACCACCTTCTATGCCAATTGCGTGGGATTGGCGGGCCGGGGCCACTAGATTGCGGTTGCCCCGCCGCCGGAATCCGGCAGAAATTCAGCCAATCGTTAAAGCGCTTATGAGAGTAGACTGGTGATTACATCATCAGACGGTAACGGTTGAGCATGGATACAAACACCAGCCCGGCATGGCAAAGGCATGCCTCAGCCATTCTCAGCGGATTTCTCGGGGAGTGGCTTGAGGCGCGCGATAATCCCCTGGCTATGCCTATGACTTTGTTCCACGGGACAGAGCCAGTCGCTCCGGGCAGCCCAGTTGCCGGGAGACCCGGGTCAACCCTGTGTATCTCCATGCATGGGCTGATGGAACTGGAGTCGGTATGGACTATTCCCGGTGGCGACGGAGCTCATTACGGATCGCTTCTGGCGGATGTGAATAGTGACATTACACCACTGACTCTCCGCTACAATACTGGCCGTCCCATATACCGCAATGGAGAAACCCTGGCGGATTTGCTGGACTCTCTGGTAAGCCAATGGCCGGTGCCTGTGGAGCGAATTATTCTTATTGGCCACAGCATGGGCGGGTTATTGATTCGCAGCGCATGCCACCATGGCCAGTGCCACGGCTATGGGTGGCTGGAACAGCTCAGTGACTGTGTCTATATCGGAGCGCCCCATGACGGTTCATGGCTGGCCAAAGGTGCCAGGGCTGCAGCCGATATGATGAATCGCGCCCCCAGGGACTATTTACGGGTTTTGGGCGAAGTGATCGATCTGCGCAGTGAGGGTATCCGCAACCTGTCCCGAGGGGAAGTTGTAAACGGGGCTGATGAGGAGCCGCCCTTGCTGCCGGGCACCCGCCATTATGCTGTCTGTGGCCTGCTGGCACGAGACCGTAAGCACCCGGTTAATACCCTGTTCGGGGATGCGCTGGTGCATGAGTCCAGCGCCCGTGGCCAGCAGAGACAAGGGTGGGTGCTCACTGGCGTTGCCAGCTTTCCGGGTGTTGACCATATCCGCCTGGCCCATCACCCAGACGTCGCTGTCCAACTTGAGGAGTGGCTGTTATGAAAAAGCACGATAGTAACTGGTGGATTGGTGTGGCAGATATTGCAGCCAGTGGCATAAACCATGGCGCCCTCAAGCTGGAACGGGTCCATTTGTCGATTGCGGACGAAACGTTCAGTCTGCTGCGGCAGGTCCCGGTTACCAGGCCGTGGAGTGAGAGCATTCGTACTATCCATCACGGCATATCCCGCCTCTCCTATCGCAGTGTATCGTTGGCTGCCTCCGGAGTTGGGAGTCTGGTCAGAGCGAGAAATGTTACGAAAAATTGATTAAATCACATTAAATAGTATGAAAAGTACGTGAACAGACCGTATTGCGCATTTAATGCACATCTTGCCTGTTTGTAGGTAGCCTGAGATCAGGTAATCGGTATGGAGTTTTACCGGTTCAACCGTTGGAGCAATTCAACCACTGAACTCAGAGAGAAGGATGGACAATATGAGTTACAAATCCGGTTTTGCATGTGTAACAGTTCTGACCTCGGCCATGCTGGCGGCGCCGGTTGTCTGGGCTCAGGATAATACCGACAGGGACAGTTCCGGTGTGTACGTCAGCGGTAGTTATGGTGGCTATAAATCCCATGGCGGCGAATTCGATGACGATAATGACCTGTTCGGCGTGGGCCTGGGTTACCAGTTCAATGAGTTTTTTGCCCTGGAGGCAGAATACATTGATTTCGGCAACTTCGGCGATGACGACGTCGACGGCAAGCTGAAGGGTACATCCCTCGGCCTTCTCGGTCGGTTGCCGCTAACGGATACCTTCGGTGTTTATGCCAAGGCAGGTGCGTTCGCATCGTCGTTTGATGTGGATGCTTTCGACGAAAGCGAAACCTATGACGAGGTGAACCCTTTCGTGGGCGCCGGTGTTGATTTCCGGGTGACCCAGCAGCTGACCGCCTTCGCCGAATATAACCGCTACAACGTTGATATTGACGAGGACGATTTCAACGGTCAGGTTACCAACGACGGGCCGGACTTCGATACCGGTCGCGTGGGTTTGCGTTTCCAGTTCTGATGTATCGGCATAATGGCCCGGGGAGCTCGTCCCCGGGCTCGCTCATTACTGGACGTTCTCCAGTTCGCCAAACCGGTCCGTAAACAGCGCAGAGGAAAGGTAGCGCTCTGCGGAATCCGGCAGAACCACCACAATATTCTTGCCCTTGAATTCCGGCTGTCGGCCGATCCTTACCGCTGCCACAACCGCTGCACCACAGGAAATCCCGCAAAGAATGCCTTCTTCCTGCATGAGCCGGTGCGCCATATCCATCGCCTCCTGATTGCTGACCGTCTCCACCCGGTCCACCAGAGCCATGTCCAGGTTGCCGGGAATGAAACCTGCGCCGATGCCCTGTATCTTGTGAGGTGCCGGTGTCAGGTCCTGACCGCGAAGGGACTGGGTGATGATGGGGGAGTCTTCCGGTTCCACCGCCACAGTGGTAATGGGTTTGCCCATGGTGTTGCGGATGTAACGGGCGACGCCGGTCAGGGTGCCGCCGGTGCCAACTCCGGAGACGAAAATATCCACGGCGCCATCAGTGTCGTTCCAGATCTCCGGGCCGGTGGTGTCTTCATGGATGCGGGGGTTGGCGGGATTCTCGAATTGCTGCGGCATAAAGTGCCGATCCGGGTCTTTGGCAACAATTTCCTCGGCTTTGGCGATCGCACCTTTCATGCCTTTGGGTGGCTCTGTGAGCACCAGCTCTGCCCCCAACGCCTTTAATACCTTGCGCCGTTCGAGGCTCATTGAAGAGGGCATGGTCAGCAGCAGTTTGTAGCCCCTCGCTGCGGCGACAAAAGCCAGGGCGATTCCGGTGTTGCCACTGGTAGGCTCAACGATGGTCATGCCGGGTTTGAGGACGCCGCGCTTCTCCGCATCCCAGATCATCGCCGCACCAATCCGGCATTTCACAGAGTAGGCCGGGTTGCGACCTTCAATCTTGGCCCAGATAGTCGCGCCGTCGTTGACCCGATTGAGCTTCACCAGCGGGGTGTTGCCTATCGATAATGAGTTGTCCTGGTAAACGTTGGCCATGATGATCTCCTTTTACGTGGTGGTTGCCGCAAAGGATAGCATTCCGCCGCCCGGCCTGGCTGCCGGTCAATTACTGTCCTCGATAGACAGGGTTTCCAGCCGGTTGCGGCCGTTCTGTTTGGCAACATAGAGCGCTTTGTCGGCCAGACGAAGGAATTCCTCAGCAGAGGTCTCTTTATGGGGGATGCCCGTAGCGAGGCCAATGCTGACAGTGAAGGTGATGTGTTGACCGTTATAGGTGGCTGTCTGTCTGGCCAGGTTTTCGCGGAAGCTTTCCAGGCGCGAAATCAGTTCGTCGCGGTCGCTGAAGCTGGTAAAAATCACGAACTCTTCGCCGCCGAATCGGGTAAGGCGGTCGGTGTCCCGACGGAAATGGTCACGCATGGTATCGGCCAGCGCAACAAGGCACCTGTCACCGGCGGCGTGACCGTAGGTATCATTAATTGTCTTGAAGTGGTCCGCGTCCACCATGGCAACAGCGAACCCGGCCTCGTGTCGCTGGCACCAGTGAAAGCTCTTGCTGAACTCCCTGTCAAAATAACTGCGGTTTCCAATCTGTGTGAGGTCGTCGGTGACGCTGAGGTAGGCAAGGCGTTCGTTGGCGGCAGCAAGTTCCCGGTTCAGCCGGCCGAGTTTGCGGTTCCAGTAAAACAGCAAGCCCAGGCCAACAATGCCCGCTATGGTTAACTGCAATACCAGCGTGTAATCCACTGTTTGTTCCAGGCTGATGCCGGCCCATTGCTGCTCGATGGCTTTGCGTTCCTCCACTGTGAGGCTGGCAACCAGCTTTTGCATAATGCTGAGCAGTTCAGGTTCGTCTTTCCGGGTGCCTACTGAAAGAACCCAGTCCGCGGGAACTCTGCCAAGAACTTTCAGGTCGGCCAGCCCCAGTTCCTGCATGTTGTAGCTGGCGGTAGACAAAGTGCCGACATAACCCGCCAACTTCCGTTCCTGAACCATACGTAGCCCCTCTTTCTCATTAGGGACTTGCACCAGGTTAAGCTTGGGGTTTGTGACCTTCAGCAGTTCCAGGAAGGCGTATTCCTCAACAACACCAATCGGTCGGTCCCCCATGTCCTTCAATGTGTTGATGAAAGGCGCCTCTATTCGGCCCAGCAGTACCGTTGGAATCAGAATATAGGGTTCCGTGAAACTCATGTACTCGAGCCTTTCCGGTGTCTCCATGGCCATGGAAAAAAGATCACACTGGCGCTTCCGGGCTGCCTCGACAGACTCAGCCCAGCTGTTCACGGGAAGGGGGGTAAACTCTATGCCCGAGCGCTCAGAGAAGAGGGCGAAGGTATCGGCGGACGTGCCGATGTGCTGGTTGTATTCGTTGAGGGCTTCCAGGGGTAACCAGTCCGGATCAACACACAGTGTCAGTTGCCGGTTGCGCTCCTCCAGCCACGCATTTTCGGCGTCGGTGAAAGTCAGGGGGCCCTCGGTCGGGGGGGGACGGCGACTGCCGGAGGCGCCGAGCCAGCGGTCCTCAATGGTTCGCATTTCGGTCGGGCTTATGGCTCCCAGTGCCGCATCCATAAGGAATGCGAGCGGTTCGAGTGCAGGACGGACGCCAAACCGCAGGTCCTCCCCCGATTCACCTCCAAGTTCTATTTCCCCGGCGATGGTGACGCCGGCAATCCCCAGTTCCCTGACCCAGTAGTTGCCATTGGGAAGGGCCGCCAGAGTAACATCCACGGACCCTTCAGCCAGTGCCTGAAACATGGCGCGCTGGGAGGTAAAGGAAAATACGTTGTCGCCGAGTTGTTCGCGGAAAGAGCTTTCATAGTAGATGCCCGAACCGATGGCCACCTTGAGCCCTTCCAGATCTGCCGGCTTATTGAACTTAAGGTTGTCGTCCAGGGTAAAGGCGACGTTGGGAATGATGTGATACGGACGGGTAAATCGGCTGTATGTTGCCCGCTCTGCGGTTTTCGACATATTAGCCATGACGTCGATTTCGCCCGCCAGGAACATCGGGTACAGCTCCGACCACTGTCCGACCACGGGCACAACAGGCACACCGGTGAGATCGGATATCCGGTTCATCACATCGACGGTCAGGCCTTGGAGCATCCCTGAATCCTGGAAGCTGAAAGGCGCGTAATCCCGCATGAAACCTACCCGCACCGGGCCAATTTCACTGATATAGCGTTGGTGGGCATCGCTGAGACTGAATCCCCCGGACTCGGCAATGCTTGCGCCGCCGTATTCCTGCCAGCGCTCAAACAGTTCGGTAATGCGCTCTTCGGGAACGGCTTTCAGCCCTGCACTGATTACCTTGAACAGCTCATCGTTTCCTTTAAGTACGCCGAGACGCAGGTCCTCCCGGGCCAGCTCGCCCAGGGGCGCAGTACCGACGATATCGAGAAACCGAAAGCCGGCCTCGTTGGCGTAGTATTCGAGGGTCAGTCCCGGCCCGACAATGCCATCTACCCAACCAAAGGCGAGTGCGCGCACCAGGCTGGGTATGGAGTCGTAGGTGTTGAGCTCAACGCCCGCCTTGATCAGTGCATCGCGGTAATAGATATCTCCGACCACCCCGAGGCGGGCGCTGGCGAGTGCTTCCGGGGTGCTGATATCGGCCAGCGGGTTCGCAGGATCGTGCATTACGTAGGTCTGGCGGATGTGGTAGGGCTCGGTGAACTGAATAGCTCGGGCCCGCTCTTCGCGGTAGGAGATACCGTCAATGACATCAATGTCGCCACGCAGGAAGGCCCCGAAGATTTCCGGCCAGGTGCCAGCGCGAAACTCCAGGGTCAGGCCGGCGTGCTCGGCCACTTCCCTCAGAACATCAATAGAGAAACCTGTCGGAACGCGGCCATCCATACTGGTGTAGGGCTTGTTATCGGCAACGATGCCCACGGATACGGTCGGATTTTCAGTGGGCCATGCGGGAAGCGACAGAAAAGTGAGTACCAGTAAAGCGTAAAAGGCGTGGATAAATTTGGTCAGAGGCGACCGTTGCCAGGCAATTCCAGCGCTCATTGAGTGGTTCACACCTCTGTGTTGGCTGAGTCAAGAGTGTAGTTCCCGGTGGGTGTTTTTCCCAACGAAAAGTTGCCCACCTGCCTGCGATTCTCAACATGCGGTGATAGGATAAGGCCTCGTCCGTAGAGAGCAGGGAATCCCATGGGCCTTTTGTTTGAACAGATCGACAGCCAGCCATCGGCGCTGGGGGAAATCACCCTCCGGCGCCGCCGGATTCCGGCGCTGGGTGACCGCGACATCTATGAGGTGAAACTGGGCGATGAGTTCCTGATGTCCAGCATGTTCGTAGAGGCAGAGGTGGCATTGGCAGAGCAGGGCCTGAACGCCGTGGATGGCGACCAGCTGAAAGTGGTGGTTGGCGGGCTCGGGCTGGGATACACCGCGGAAGCGGCGCTGAAAAACGATCGGGTGAGCGAGATGTTGGTTGTGGATGCCCTGGACACGGTGATCCGCTGGCACCAGCAGGAGAAGGTGCCATTGGGCAAGGTGTTGAATGAGGATCCGCGCAGCCGTTATGTGCTGGGCAGTTTCTTTGATCTGGCGGTGTCCGAAGACGGTTTTGATCCCGAGGCGCCGGGCAAGCTATTCGACGCCATTCTGCTGGACATCGATCATTCCCCCCGGGCCTTGCTGAACGATTCCAATGCCAGTTTCTACAATGCAGAAAGTCTGGGGCGGATGTCGGTTCACCTGCGGCCTGGTGGAGTCTTTGCCATGTGGTCCAATGAGCCGCCAGATGAGGAGTTCATGGCTATCCTGCGAACACTGTTTACCGATGTGGACGCGAATGTCGTGTCTTTCTACAACCCCTTCCAGAACCGGGAGTCCACCAATACGGTGTTCCTGGCCAGAAAGCCGCTCAGTTGACGGAGCGCGCGGTGTAGTCCGGGAGATCCGGCTTTTTCGGCTGGTGCGGGTCGGCGGACATCAGTGTTTCATATTCACCCTGAACGCGGAACAGGAAATAAGTGTTATGGCAACAGACCAATCCATCGACTGGGCAGAGACGCCAGCCGCCGTGTGGCGACGCCATCGCCAGGGGCTTAGGGCCATCCGGCGACTGGACCCGGTAGGCTGGAATGATCTCACTGGCATCCGCCGCCAGCAGGAGGCGCTGGCCCGCAATACCGAGCGTTTCCTGGCGGGTGCTCCCTCAAACAATACCCTCCTCTGGGGCGCCAGAGGGACGGGAAAATCCTCGTTGATCAAGGCCCTGCTTAACCGCTACCGGGGCGAGGGTCTTCGTATGATCGAGGTGGACAAGGATGATCTGGTGTATCTGCCGGAAATTGTCGACGACATTGCCGAGCTGTCATGGCGGTTTGTGATTTTCTGCGACGACCTCTCCTTTGAGGTGGGCGAGTCCGGCTACAAGGCGCTGAAAAGCGTGCTGGAAGGCTCGTTGGAGTTACCGCCGGAGAACGTCCGGGTGTATGCCACCTCCAACCGCAGACATCTGATGCCGGAGTTCATGGACGACAACGTAAAAAGCGAGATGCGCGGGGGCGAGCTGCACCCGGCTGAAGCCATCGAGGAGCAGGTGTCTCTGGCAGACCGTTTCGGCCTGCAACTGTCGTTCTACAGTTTCCCCCAGGATGTTTACCTGCAGGCTATTGATGCGCTGTTCCCGGAGGCAGTTGATCGCGAAACACTGCACCGCGAAGCCATACGTTTCGCCACCAGCCGGGGCGCTCGCAATGGCCGCACGGCGCAGCAGTTTTACCGACAGTTTGCTGACGATACCGGTGCTTTTTCCGGTTAAAGTGCTGGCTTATTGGCGTCGCGCCAGTCTGATGAAGCGGTGGTGGATTATCCGCACGCCAATAAACACCATGCCCAGCACGACGGGAATGGCGACGCCAAGCACCAGCGATTTATTGATATCAAAGCCGGCATCGTGGGCGGAGTCCAGTGCCAGCTTCAGCAATGCCAACAGGTAGTAGCTGATGACCACCACGGAAAAACCCTCCACGGTGTGCTGCATC
>JAWWAM010000020.1:0-15516 GCA_033721715.1 Marinobacter sp. | reverse complement strand
TTGTCACTCACGCTGGCAATTCGTTTATACAACATCAGCCGATTATGAACGTCGGGCAGGTAGTCATCGGGAATCAGCGCCGGTATCCGCAGGTTCATTTCGGTGCCATGACTCAGTGGCAGTTCCGCATTCGGGGTTCTTCCTTCCCGAATGGCCTGCACGGCTTCGTCCAGTAGCTGCATGTAAAGGGTAAAGCCGATGCTTTCGATCTGGCCGCTTTGTTCTTCGCCCAGCAGTTCGCCGGCGCCGCGAATCTCCAGGTCGTGGGTGGCCAGCATAAACCCGGCGCCCAGGTCCTGTGCTTCGGAGATGGCTTCCAGGCGTTTTTTTGCATCCGCTGTGATGGACCGGGGCGGTGGTGTGAGCAGGTAAGCGTAGGCCTGGTGGTGGGAGCGGCCTACCCGGCCCCGCAATTGGTGTAGCTGGGCAAGGCCGAACTTGTCTGCGCGCTCAATGATAATGGTGTTGGCGCTGGGGATGTCGATGCCGGTTTCAATGATGGTCGTGCACACCAGCACGTTGAAGCGCTTGTGGTAGAAGTCCGACATGATCTGTTCCAGTTCCCGCTCGCGCATCTGGCCGTGGGCGACACCCACGCGGGCTTCGGGGATCAGGCGCCGCAGGTCTTCCGCGGTTTTCTCGATGGTGGCTACATCGTTGTGCAGGAAATACACCTGACCGCCACGGAGCACTTCCCGCAGGATGGCTTCCTTGACCATGGCTTCGTCCCGCTGACGCACAAAGGTTTTTACCGAAAGGCGGCGGGCCGGCGGAGTGGCAATGATCGACAGGTCCCTCAGATGCCCCATGGCCATGTTGAGTGTTCTGGGGATCGGGGTTGCCGTCAGGTTGAGCATGTCGACTTCGGCCCGCAGTGCTTTCAGGCGCTCTTTCTGTTGCACACCGAAGCGGTGCTCCTCGTCAATGATGACCAGTCCCAGGTTTTTGAAGCGGATATCGCCCTGAAGCAGTTTGTGAGTGCCGATTACAATGTCTGCCTTGCCCGCTTCGATGGCGGCCAGGGCTTTGCTGGTCTGGCTACCGCTGCGGAACCGGCTGAGCAGTTCAACGTTGACCGCGGTCTCTGAAAACCGATCCCGGAACGACTCATAGTGCTGCTGCGCAAGCAGGGTGGTGGGTACCAGTACTGCCACCTGCTTGCCGGAGTAGGTGGCCATAAAGGCCGCGCGCATGGCCACCTCGGTTTTGCCGAAACCGACATCGCCACAGACCAGTCTGTCCATGGGCTTTTCGCTGATCATGTCTTCGAACACTGCTTCGATGGCCGCCTGTTGGTCGGGCGTTTCCTCGAACGGGAAGCCGGCAGCGAATGCGCGGTAAGCTTCCTTCGGGTCCTCGAACGAAAAACCCTTGCGGGCTTCCCGGCGGGCGTAGACATCCAGCAGCTCGGCTGCGGTGTCGCGTATTTTCTCCAGCGCTTTCTGTTTTGCGTTACTCCAGCGATCCGTGCCGAGTTTGTGCAGGGGGGCGTGATCGGTGTCGGAGCCGGTGTATCTGGAAATAAGGTGCAGGCTGGACACGGGCACGTAGAGTTTCGAGCCACCAGCGTATTCCAGCATCAGAAATTCGCTGGCTTCTCCTTCGACGGTGATGGTTTCCAGGCCCTGGTAGCGGCCAACGCCGTGGTCGATATGCACCACCGGTGCGCCGATTCGAAGTTCAGAGAGGTCGCGGTACCCGGAGTCGTCCGCTTCGGTGGGCTTTTCACGCCGCCGGCGCTGCAATACCCGTTCCCCGAACAGCGCTGTTTCCGTGACCAGGGCGATGCGCTGCTCTGGCAGAACCAGTCCGTACTCCATGGGTGCCACGGTAATGCCAAGGGCACAGTCCGGGTTATCGTTGAACGCGCGCCAGCTTTCCATTGCGGTCACCTGGAGCCCGTGATCAGCCAGGTTCTCAATCAGCGCTTCCCGGCGACCGGAAGACTCTGCGCAAATCAGTATCCTGCCCTGGAACCCATTGATAAACCGTTTGAGGCGGGCAGCGGGATCGGCCGCACGGCCGTCCATCGAAACATCGGGCAGTACCTCGGTTTGGCAATTGCTGCCGCCTGCGGAGTCTGTGGTTTCCGCGGTGAGTGTTATCCGCGGGAAACGCTTGATCTGCCCGAACAGCTCATCCTGCTGGAGGAACAGCTGAGCCGGAGGCAGGATCGGCCGCATCCGGTCATGACGTCTTTCCTCATAGCGGTCACGGGTATCGGCGTCGAAGTGCTCTGCCGCCTCGTGAAGGCCTGACGCGGTAAACACCAGGGTTTCTCCGGGCAGGTAGTCGAACAGGGTGGCGGTCTGCTCGAAGAACAACGGCAGGTAGTATTCGATCCCCGGCGGGGTGATGCCGTGGGTTACATCCTGGTAAATCGGTGAGTCCTTGTCGGCATGGGGGAACTGCTCGAACCAGCGGTTACGAAACCCTGAGCGGGCTTCCTTGTGCCAGGGAAACTCGTTGGCCGGCAGCAGTTCTATTTTCTCGATTCGGTCGATGGAACGTTGGGTTTCCGGATCAAAAGTGCGCAGAGTTTCGATTTCGTCATCGAACAGGTCAATCCGGTAGGGCCGGGTCGCGCCCATTGGGAAAATGTCCAGAATGGCGCCGCGCACCGCATATTCGCCGTGTTCATAGACGTTTTCGGCATGCCGGTAGCCGGCGGCTTCCAGTTGCATCCGCCAGGTGTCGATGTGCAGTGACTGCCCCACTTCCAGCAGGAGGGTGTTGCCCTGCAGGTAACTGACAGGCGGTAGCCGGTGCATCAGTGTGCGGGCAGGCACCACCAGTACGCCATGGCTGGTGCTGGGCAGGCGGTGCAGAGCCCGGATGCGTCGCGATGTAATGTCCTGGTGCGGAGAAAACAGGTCGTATGGCAGGGTTTCCCAGTCCGGCAGGGACAGTACTTCCAGCCCGTCAGGCGTAATGGCCGCCTGATCTTCGTCCGCTGGCAGGCCGAGATAGAAGCGCATGGCCTGCTCCAGGCGGATGGCTTCCTCAGTGCTGCGGGTAATGACCAGGGTCAGCCCGGCATGGGCCTGTGCGCTCTCGCAGATTGCCAGCGCGTCGCTGCTGCCGTGTAACTGGCCCCAGGTTCTGTGATCCGCTGCCTTGTATGGAGCAGGGGGTGCCACCAGCACGGCGGGTCGGTCGGAATGGGAGGCACCTTGGCTCATGATCGTATTGGTTCTCCTGAGAGTGACGGCTGAGAGTGACGGGCCGGAAAGCGGCAAGGCGCGTATTCTACCGGCCAGAGATAGCGCTGTCATGACAGTGGGGACATACTCGTACGTGCGAAGTGGGGGTCTGTATTTGCTGTCTGTCCCATAACGTTGGATAATGTGCGCCCTATTTTCCAGGTTCCAACTGCAGAGGTTCAAGCGTGAGTCACGAACAGATCAACCAGCACCTGTCTAACTGGACTGAAAGAGAATCCACTGCGGAAGCCATGATTCCGCTGATCGGCCGCCTCTACCGCAAAAACAATGTAGTTACGTCCGTTTATGGTCGCGCCGTCATCAACCAGTCGGTTATCGATATCATCCGCGCACACCGTTTCGTGCGTCAGGTTGAGGATAGCGAATTGTCGGTTCACAACACCCTTCCCATTCTGCAGGCAATGGACAAGATGGATCTGGGGCGCGGACATGTTGATATCGGCAAGCTCGCCGTGAAGTTCAAGGAAGAGGGTGGCTCCCTTGAGGATTTTCTCAAGCGCGAAATCGGGCCCATTGTAGGTCAGTATCAGAAGCAGTCGGAAGAGGACGC
This sequence comes from Marinobacter sp., assembly GCA_033721715.1. GTDB lineage: Bacteria > Pseudomonadota > Gammaproteobacteria > Pseudomonadales > Oleiphilaceae > Marinobacter. The sequence continues at coordinate 11,742 of JAWWAM010000020.1, read as the reverse complement.
TGAAAACGACACCAAGGACGTGGTTCTCTATGGTTTCGGTCGTATCGGCCGTCTGTTGGCCCGCATCCTGATCGAAAAGGCCGGTGGTGGTAACAATCTTCGGCTGCGTGCCATTGTTGTTCGCCAGGGTGGTGCGGCTAATGACCTTGAGAAACGCGCCAGCCTGTTGCGCCGCGATTCTGTCCATGGTCCCTTCAACGGCACTATTACCGTGGATGAAGAGAATTCGGCGCTGATTGCCAATGGCAACTTTATCAAGGTGATCTATTCTCCGGGTCCGGACCAGGTGGATTACACCCAGTATGGCATCAACAATGCCATAGTCATCGACAACACTGGCATCTGGCGTGACGAAGCCGGTCTTGGCCTGCACCTGAAGTCAAAGGGTGTAAGCCGGGTCATGCTGACGGCGCCGGGCAAGGGCGATATCAAGAACATTGTTCATGGTATCAATAATGACTGGATAACGGACGAGGATCGCATTCTTTCCGCTGCCTCCTGTACCACCAACGCTATTACGCCGGTGCTCAAGGCGATCGTGGACGAATACGGTATTGAAGACGGCCACGTCGAAACGGTTCACTCCTACACCAACGACCAGAACCTGATCGACAACTATCACAAGGGCAGCCGTCGCGGCCGCAGTGCGCCTCTGAACATGGTAATTACCGAGACTGGTGCCGCCAAGGCTGTTGCCAAGGCACTGCCGGAGCTCAAGGGCAAGCTGTCCGGCAATGCGATTCGCGTGCCGACTCCGAACGTCTCCATGGCCATCCTTAATCTGAATCTGGCAAAAGAAGTCACGGTTGAAGGGGTTAACGACTACCTTCGCGACATGGCACTGCACTCGGAGTTGCAGAAGCAGATTGACTTCGTCAACTCGCCGGAGGTGGTCTCCACCGATTTTGTCGGCTCCCGCCACGCCGGTATTGTGGATGCCCAGGCGACTATCGCCAATGGCAAGCGTCTGATCCTCTACGTATGGTACGACAACGAAGCCGGTTACAGCGCCCAGGTGATCCGTGTGGTTAACCAGATGGCTGGTGTCACCTACCCGATCTTCCCGAAGCGGGCCAGGGGCTGATCAGCGCCTGACAGCCTTTGTGACACAAGAAACCCTGGCCATTTTTGTGGCCGGGGTTTCTTTTTGGAAATCGATAAACCATTGTGTGGTTACGTTCAGGCACAAACTCCACAGGGTTTCTGGTGGAAATAGTATTCCTTAATCTCTATAATTGGCGCGATTTTGGGTACGTCTGACACCCGCTTCCCATCGCTATCTGTAACAGGATGCCTGGCACGTAACTGACGCCGGTGTATTCGTTGCTCTGGCATCGCCGTCCGGCGGAAGCCGGATTGCACACCTGGGCCGCAGGCGTCGGGCGTTACAAATCCATCGAACAGTTTCTGATGATTGGATGAGGCTAATGATCAAGATCAAAAAAGGCCTGGATCTTCCCATCAGCGGCGCTCCTGAACAGACCATTACTGACGGCAAACCCGTTCGCCACGTGGCATTGATCGGTTTTGACTACATCGGCATGAAGCCGACGATGGTTGTGAAAGAAGGGGACCGTGTAAAGCGCGGTACGCTGCTGTTTACGGACAAGAAGACCGAGGGCGTTCGTTATACCTCACCGGCAGCCGGTGTGGTCAAGGAAATTAACCGCGGTGAGCGCCGCGTGTTTCAGTCTGTTGTCATTGAAATTGATGGCGACGACGCTGAAACCTTTGCGCGCTACAACGCCTCCGATATTGCTGGCCTTGAACGCCAGCAGGTTGTCGACAACCTGGTAGAATCCGGTCTGTGGACCACCTTCAAAACCCGTCCGTACAGCAAAGTACCCGCGATCGACTCGGCGCCGCACTCCATCTTCGTCTCGGTGATGGACACCAACCCCCTGGCGGCGGATCCCACCGTTATCATCAGTGAAAACAGCGCTGCTTTTGAACAGGGACTGAAGATTCTCGCCAAGCTGACGAACGGCAAGGTGTTTGTCACTGGTAAACCCGGCTCCGATGTGCCGGTTCCTTCTGGTGACAGTGTTGAAGTTCAGCAGTTTGACGGTGTTCACCCGGCGGGCAATGTTGGTACCCATATCCATTACCTTGATCCGATCGCAGGGGACAAGGTGGTCTGGAGTATTGGTTACCAGGACGTTATCGACATCGCCAGGCTGTTTGAAACCGGAGAGCTGCCAGTGGAGCGTGTTGTCGCCGTTGGCGGGCCAAAGGCCCTGAAGCCGCGCCTGCTTCGCACCCGTATCGGTGCCAGCCTGACGGAACTTCTGGACGGTGAAATTGCCACAGACTGCGAGGTTCGCACAATTTCCGGTTCCGTGTTTGGTGGTCGTCGTGGCGACGGACCATGTGCCTATCTCGGTCGCTTTGCCAATCAGATCTCGGTTCTGGAGGAAGGCTACAAGCGCGAGTTCATGGGTTGGTTGTCTCCGGGTCCGAACAAGTTCTCGGTACTGAATATCTACCTGTCAAAGCTGGCGGGCAACAAGCTGTTTAACTTCACCACCTCAACCAATGGCAGCGAGCGGGCCATGGTGCCGGTGGGCGCGTATGAGCAGGTGATGCCCCTGGACATTCTGCCAACGCAGCTGCTGCGTTCGCTGATCGTTGGTGACACCGAGATGGCACAGAAACTGGGTGCACTGGAACTGGATGAAGAAGATCTGGCACTGTGCACGTTCGTGTGCCCGGGTAAATACGAATACGGTCCGATTCTCCGCGAGAACCTGACCCGAATCGAGATCGAGGGCTAACAGATGGCAATCCGACAGTTTCTCGATGGCATAGAGCACCACTTTGAAAAAGGTGGCAAGTACGAGCGCTGGTATGCGCTGTACGAGGCCGTCGATACTATTTTCTATACTCCCGGCTCGGTGACCTCCACCACCGCTCATGTACGTGACGGCGTCGACCTGAAGCGCATCATGATCACGGTATGGTTGTGTACCTTCCCGGCGATGTTCTTCGGTATGTGGAACATCGGCTTCCAGGCCAACAGCTTCCTGGCTGAAAATCCGGATGCCCTGATGGGTGACGGTGGCTTGCGTACTGCGTTTATCAGCGCCCTGGCGGGTAACAACGCTGCCAGCATCTGGGACAATTTCGTATACGGCATGGCGTACTTCGTACCCATCTACTTCGTCACCTTCGTGGTGGGTGGTTTCTGGGAAGTGCTGTTCGCGACCGTACGCCGTCATGAAGTGAACGAAGGCTTTTTTGTTACTTCTGTGCTGTTCGCACTGATCTGTCCTCCCACCATTCCGCTATGGCAGGTGGCTCTGGGTATCACCTTCGGTGTGGTTATCGGCAAGGAAGTGTTTGGTGGTACCGGCAAGAACTTCCTGAACCCGGCCCTGACCGGCCGTGCGTTCCTGTACTTCGCATATCCTGCGCAGATTTCCGGCGACACTGTATGGACAGCGGTTGACGGGTTCAGCGGTGCCACGGCTTTGAGCTGGGCGGCCAGCGGCGGTCTGGAAGCACTGGAAACGCAGATTGGCTGGATGTCAGCCTTCATGGGTTCCATCCAGGGTTCCATGGGTGAAACCTCAACGCTCGCGGTGCTGTTTGGTGGCATCATCCTGCTGGTGATGAAGATTGCCTCCTACCGTATTGTCGGGGGCGTATTGATCGGCATGATTGGTATGTCGTTGCTGCTGAATGTTATCGGCTCTGAGACCAACCCGATGTTTGATGTGCCGGCACACTGGCATCTCGTTATGGGTGGTTTTGCCTTCGGTATGATGTTCATGGCAACGGACCCTGTGTCTGCGGCCATGACCAATACCGGGCGTTGGTGCTTCGGTATCCTGGTAGGCGTAATGACTGTGCTCATCCGCGTGATCAACCCGGCCTTCCCGGAAGGCATCATGCTGGCAATCCTGTTTGCCAACCTCTTTGCACCGCTGATGGATCACTATGTGGTTCAGGCCAACATCAAACGGAGGCTCGCACGTGGCTAAAGCTAAAGAAACTGTCTCCAGAACGCTGATGGTTGCACTGGTGCTGAGTATTGCCTTTTCCGTTGTGGTTTCCACGGCAGCGGTCATGCTTCGGCCGGCGCAGGTCAAGAACCAGAATCTGGATATCCGTTCAAACATGCTGGCAGCAGCAGGTATGTTGGAGCCGGGCGCCAGCGCCGATGAGATCGAAGAGGCGTTCTCCCGCTTCGACGTCCGCCTGGTGGATCTGGAAACCGGCGACTATGTCGAGCCTTCCTCGGTGAATGTTGAGGATCCGATGAAGTACGATATGTACAAGGCGGCTTCCGATCCTGAACTTTCCACCAACATTCCGGCCAAGGAAGACCCGGCCGGCATCAAGCGTCGTCCCAACGTTGCCAAGGTCTATACCCTTGAAGAGGACGGCGAGTTGGTTCGTGTTGTTCTGCCGGTCCACGGCTATGGACTGTGGTCCACCCTGTATGGGTTTGTTTCGCTGGAAGGCGATGCCAATACCATTGAAGGGCTGGGGTTTTATGATCATGCTGAGACACCGGGCCTTGGTGGCGAAGTGGACAACCCCCGTTGGAAGAGCCAGTGGGTGGGCAAGGAAGTCTACGGCGAAGAGCGGGAAGAGCCGCAGATTCGCCTGGTCAAAGGTGGTGTAAGTTCCAACGCTTCCGACAAGGAACACAAGGTGGACGCTCTCTCTGGTGCGACCCTGACGAGCCGTGGTGTGGAAAATCTGGTCAATTACTGGATGGGTGACCGGGGCTTCGCACCGTACCTGAAAAAACTTCGTGAAGGGGAGGTCTGATCATGGCAGACGCTTCAGCCAAACAGGTTCTCTTCGAACCGATTTTCAGTAACAACCCCATTGCACTGCAGATACTGGGTATCTGTTCTGCGTTGGCGGTGACCACCAGCATGAATGTGACCCTGGTCATGTGCGCGGCGGTTATCGCGGTAACGGCGTTTTCGAACCTGGCAGTGTCGCTGGTTCGCATGCAGATTCCTGGCAGCATCCGCATCATCGTCCAGATGACCATCATCGCATCGCTGGTTATCGTGGTGGATCAGGTGCTCAAGGCGTATGCCTACGAAATCAGCAAACAGCTGTCGGTATTCGTTGGTCTGATCATCACCAACTGTATCGTTATGGGCCGTGCAGAAGGCTTCGCCATGAAGAACGGCCCCTGGCTGAGCTTCCTGGATGGCGTTGGTAATGGCCTGGGCTATTCGGTAATGCTGATCTTCGTGGCGTTCTTCCGCGAACTGCTGGGCGCGGGCTCGCTGTTTGGCGTGTCCCTGATGCCGGTGGTGAACGAGGGTGGCTGGTACATTCCAAATGGCCTGCTGCTGTTGCCGCCGAGCGCGTTCTTCATCATTGGTCTGGCTATCTGGGGCCTTAGGGTCTGGAAGCCTGAACAGGTGGAAGAGCCTGATTTCAAGATGTCCCGCCACACGGTTAAGGAGGCCTTCTGATGGAGCATTATATCAGTCTGATCCTGAAGGCCATTTTTGTTGAAAACATGGCGCTGGCCTTCTTCCTGGGTATGTGTACCTTCCTGGCGATCTCCAAGAAGATCGAGGCAGCCGCCGGGCTTGGTATCGCTGTTGTCGTGGTCCTGACGATCACGGTGCCGGTGAACAACCTGCTCTACAACACTATCCTCAGGGAAGGTGCGCTGGACTGGGCAGGTTTGCCGAACGTTGACCTGAGCTTTTTGGGCCTGCTTACGTATATCGGGGTTATCGCCGCGCTTATCCAGATCATGGAAATGATCCTTGATAAGTACATTCCGGCGCTGTACGCGGCGCTCGGCGTGTTCCTGCCACTGATCACAGTGAATTGCGCCATCCTTGGTGCGTCACTGTTCATGGTAGAGCGCGACTACACCTTCAGCGAAAGCGTGGTGTACGGGTTTGGTGCCGGTGTTGGCTGGGCCCTGGCGATACTGGCCCTGGCAGGTATCCGTGAGAAGCTCAAGTACAGCGACGTTCCCGAGGGCTTGCGTGGCCTGGGTATCACCTTCATTACGGTTGGTCTGATGTCCCTGGGCTTTATGTCATTCTCAGGCATTTCACTGTAACCAATCCGGTGAGTCGGTTTAACGAAAAGGCGAGACCATGAATACAGAAATTATTCTCGGCGTGGTCATGTTCACCGTTATCGTACTGGCCCTTGTCGCGGTCATCCTCGCGGCACGGTCCAGGCTGGTAAGCACCGGTGATGTGACCATCGAAATCAACGATGACCCAGAGCACACGCTGAAAACGGAAGCTGGTAGCAAGCTGCTTGGTACTCTGGCAAATAATGGCATTTTCCTGTCTTCTGCCTGCGGTGGCGGTGGCACCTGTGCCCAGTGCAAGTGCAAGGTTCTGGAAGGTGGCGGTGCCATGCTGCCAACAGAAAAAACGCACTTCACCAATCGCGAAGAGAAAGAAGGCTGGCGCCTCTCGTGTCAGGTGCCCGTCAAGCAGGACATGAAGGTTGAGGTGCCGGAGGAGTTCTTCGGCGTCAAGAAGTGGGAATGCGAGGTTGTTTCCAATCACAACGTGGCCACCTTCATCAAGGAGCTGGTGCTGAAGCTTCCGGAAGGCGAAGAAGTGGATTTCCGGGCTGGCGGTTACGTCCAGCTTGAGTGCCCTCCTTATGAAATCGAATTCAAGGATTTCGATATTGAGGAAGAGTTCCATGAAGACTGGGACAAGCACAACATCTGGCGCTATAAGGCGATCAACAAGGAAGAGACCATACGGGCCTATTCCATGGCGAACTACCCGGAAGAGAAGGGTGTTCTCAAGTTCAATATCCGTATTGCCACGCCGCCTCCCGGAACAGACCACAACCCGGGCATCATGTCGAGCTATGTGTTCAATCTGAAGCCGGGTGACAAGGTCACCGTGATGGGGCCGTTCGGTGAGTTCTTCGCCAAGAAGACAGACGCTGAAATGGTCTTCATCGGTGGTGGTGCCGGTATGGCGCCGATGCGTTCGCACATCTTCGATCAGCTCAAGCGCCTGAACTCCAAGCGCAAGATCAGCTTCTGGTACGGTGCTCGAAGCGTTCGGGAGATGTTCTATGTCGAAGATTTCGACGGGCTGCAGGAAGAGAACGAAAACTTCGAGTGGCACGTGGCGCTCTCTGATGCACTGCCCGAGGACAACTGGGAAGGCCCGACAGGCTTCATCCACAACGTGCTCTACGAAAACTATCTGAAGGACCATCCGGCTCCAGAAGACTGCGAGTACTATATGTGTGGGCCCCCTATCATGAATGCCTCCTGCATCAAGATGCTGAAGGATCTGGGCGTGGAAGATGAAAACATCATGCTGGATGACTTTGGGGGTTAATCAGCTCACATGACATTCAGTATGCTACGACCCGTCAGGGTGGTTCTGGCCAGCGCCGTTTTGGTGCTGGCCCTTGCCGCGCTGGCGGGTTGTTCGTTTGAAGAAGAGGAAAAAGTCTGGGAGATCGCCGGGCCTGTGTTTGGCACCCAGTATCATATCAATGTGGTATTGCAGGAGGACCCGGATCGGCTTGAAAATCTGGCAGAGGGTATCGAAGTGGTGCTCGAAGAGATTGATGCCTCCATGTCCACCTGGCGAGAAGATTCGGAACTGTCGCGGTTCAACCGCCTGGACGACCAGAGCAACTGGACCCGAATATCGGGGCCGCTCCACGAGGTGCTGGCAACCGCCACGGAAGTGTCTGAACTGACTGGCGGTGCTTTCGACGTAACGGTCGGCCCCGTGGTCAACCTCTGGGGGTTCGGGCCCGATGCCCGGCCCGAGCGGGTGCCCACCGATGATGAGCTTTTTTCCAGGCTCGAAGCCATCGGTTACGACAAGCTTGAGCTAAAAGACGAACCGCCTGCGCTCAGGGCCGCCCCCAACCAGTACATTGATCTGTCTGCGATAGCAAAGGGGTACGGGGTCGATGCGGTTGCACGCTTTCTCGAGTCCGAAGGGATTTCCGCGTTCCTCGTGGAAATTGGCGGGGAAGTCCGCGTTTCGGGGCGCAAGCCCGGCGGCGAAGCCTGGCGTCTGGCCATTGAAGAGCCGGTGTCACAACAGCGGCAAATCAACAGGGTGGTTGCCCTGGACGATCAGGCAATGGCAACGTCTGGAGACTATCGTAACTATTACGAATCGGAAGGACAGCGGTTTTCACATACAATAGACCCCAAGAGTGGCAAACCGATCCGTCACAATCTCGCGTCGGTTACGGTTATAACAGACGATTGCATGACTGCAGACGCGCTGGCGACGGCTTTCAATGTGATGGGTTTTGAGCAGGCGAAAGAGCTTGCCACACGTGAAAACATTGCCGCTTACTTTATTGTGCGGGGCGAAAACGGGTTTGAAACGGATTACACGCCAGCGTTCTCCTCGTTCCTGGCAAACTGACGGAGAGACCTCCTATGGGTACTTTTCTACTGGTTCTGACAATTGTTGTACTGCTGGTTGCCGGCATGTCGGTGGGCGTTATATTCGGTCGCAAGCCCATCAGTGGTACATGTGGGGGCATTGGGGCACTGGGTATCAGCAAGTCCTGCGATATCTGTGGCGGTAACACCCAGAAATGCGAAGAAGAAAATGAACGCCTTGCCAACGAGGGTAAGTCAGCGGAAGCATTAACCTACGATGCCTCCGATAAAAACAACCGCTGATCCGGCGTAACCAGAACACCATAAAAAATCCGGGAGCCTCTGAAAAGCGCCTGCCTGGCCTGCGCGCACCTGCGGGGTCTTTTCAGAGGCTTCCTCACGACGTAGATAAGGAGTCACTGCAGAATGGCAGAACATCATTACGACGTCGTCGTTATCGGCGCGGGTCCCTCCGGGGAAGGTGCGGCGATGAATGCGACGAAACATGGTAAACGTGTCGCGATCATCGAGGACAAACCCACCGTTGGCGGTAACTGTACCCATTGGGGCACAATCCCTTCCAAAGCATTGCGTCATTCGGTCAAGCAGATCATCACGTTCAACACCAATCAGATGTTCCGCGACATTGGCGAGCCACGCTGGTTCTCCTTCCCGCGCGTTCTGCAGAATGCCCAGAAAGTTATCGGTAAACAGGTCAAGCTGAGAACCCAGTTTTACGCCCGCAACCGGGTGGACCTGATCAACGGCCGGGCCAGCTTTCTCGACACTCACCGGCTGGAAATCCGTGGTAACAAATCCCACGAAATTCTCCACTTCAAACAGGCTATTATTGCCACCGGGTCGCGTCCGTATCTTCCGCCTGATGTGGACTTCCGTCATCACCGGATCTACAACTCGGACACGATTCTGAACCTGTCTCACACACCCCGTACGCTCATCATTTATGGTGCCGGTGTTATCGGCTCAGAGTACGCTTCGATTTTTGCCGGGCTTGGCGTGAAGGTGGACCTGATCAACCCGGGCAGCCGCCTGCTGACGTTCCTCGATGACGAAATATCCGATGCCCTGAGCTACCACCTGCGTAACAATGGTGTACTTGTCAGGCATAACGAGGAATATGAGTCAGTTGATGGCGACGACCACGGGGTTGTGCTGTCGCTGAAATCCGGTAAAAAGATCCGTGCTGATGCCTTTCTCTGGTGTAATGGCCGCAGCGGCAATACCGAGAAACTGGGGCTTGAGAATGTTGGTCTTACCCCCAACGGCCGTGGTCAGCTGGCCGTGGACGACCATTACCGGACCGAGGTGGAGAACATATACGCGGCCGGCGACGTCATTGGCTGGCCCAGCCTGGCCAGCGCTGCCTACGACCAGGGCCGTTCGGCGTCCTCTGACATCGTCAAGGATGATTATTTCCGTCTTGTGACCGATGTGCCTACCGGTATCTACACCCTCCCTGAAATCAGTTCTGTCGGTAAAACCGAACGTGAGCTGACGGAAGCCAAGGTTCCGTATGAAGTGGGGCAGGCGTTCTTCAAGGACCTGGCACGGGCCCAGATCACCGGCGATCCGGTTGGAATGCTGAAGCTGCTGTTTCACCGGGAATCCCGTCAGCTGCTGGGTATTCACTGCTTTGGCGACCAGGCCGCGGAGATTGTCCACATCGGCCAGGCCATCATGAACCAGGAAGGGGAAGCCAATTCCCTGAACTATTTTATCAACACCACGTTCAACTACCCGACCATGGCAGAGGCCTACCGGGTAGCCGCCCTAAACGGTCTGAACCGGATTTTCTGACCTGGTGTTGTCGGCCCTGTTTTGCCCTCCGGGTAAATGCAGGGCCGTTCTGGACCGGTTATCGAAGTACATACGTGTGCTGGTGGGGTAGTCGGTGATGATGCTGTCGACGCCTTTTGCCTCAAGCTGAAGCATGTCGTGGATGCGGTTAACGGTCCACGTGGAGACGTGCATACCCCTTCGGTGGGCATCGTTTACGATGGCTTCCGTACAGATGCGCCAGCCGATACACAGAAAGTCACAGTGCAGCCGGGCGGCCGCATTCACAGGTTTCGGGAATTTCCGGTCGGTAACCAGGCCGATTCTTACCTTTGTGTCCCTGCGGCGCGCTTGCTGAAGGAACCATGGATCTGAAGAGGTGATGACAACGCGGTTATACAGGTTGCGACGCTGAATCACCTCGATCAGGCGGTTGCAGAGGATATTAAGGCGCTGACGGGTGTCTTTTTTCACCTCCAGTTGCAGATGCTCGAAATCGGGATACTCATTGAGCAAAGTCTCCAGCGAGGGAATGCCCACGGCCCGCGGCCAGGGTTTGCCATTTCGCCGTGCATCCATTCCCGCAAGTTCCTCGGCCGTAAAGCTGCCGACACTGCCTTTGTGGCCCGTGGTGCGGTCCACAGTCAGGTCATGAACGATCACAGGCTTGCCATCTTTGGAAAGTACCAGGTCGAGTTCAAAGTGCCGCACTCCATGACGATAGGCATGGGTAAAGCCGGCGAGGGTGTTTTCCGGGGCTTCTCCCTTTGCGCCCCTGTGCCCATAAACGATCATTCTTTAGCGGATTCCTTCAAGCGGTTGTAGATTTGCTGGCGTTTCTTCCAGGTGTCGTGACACAGCTGGATGTCTTCCAGATAGGCTGGCAATTCTTCCATCAGCAGGGCCTGCGGGCCATCCACCAAGGCTTTTTCCGGCTTCGGGTGGAAGTCCACCAGCACCATGTTGGCACCGGCAATCACCCCCTGGGCTGTCGCATGCATGACGTCCAGAATGCCATCCGGTGCCCGCTCACGGCTTCCCACAGAGTGGGACGGATCCACGCACACCGGCATGCGGGTAAGGCGTTTCACCGCAGGCACATGGGCAAAGTCGACCATATTGCGGTGAGGCTGGCCCGCCTCGGTTTTCATGCCGCGAAGGCAGAAAATCACGTTGGCATTGCCTTCACTGGCCAGGTACTCCGCGGCGTTCAGGGATTCGTTCAGGGTGATACCAAAACCGCGCTTCAGCAGTACCGGGTAGGTAGACTGGCGCCCGATGGCTTTCAGAAGTTCGAAGTTCTGGGTGTTGCGCGTACCTACCTGAAGCATCACGCCGGTCGGGCGGCCAAGCTGTTCCAGGCAGTGGTCGATTTCCTCAATGTGGCTTTCATGGGTGATTTCCATGGCAATCACCTTGATGCCATGTTTTCCGGCCTTCTCGAATACCCAGGGTAGGCACCCTTTACCATGCCCCTGGAAGGAATAGGGGTTTGTCCGTGGCTTGTAGGCGCCCATGCGGGTGCACACCTGGCCGTTTTCCTCCAGTGCCTGCATCATCTGTTCCACGTGCTCGGGCACGTCTACTGCGCACAGCCCGGCAAAGAT
>JAWWAM010000019.1:0-16492 GCA_033721715.1 Marinobacter sp. | reverse complement strand
GTTTCGCTGAACGCCAGCCGTTTTTCGAAACTGTATTCACCGCGCACCAGGCGGGCCACGGTGTCCTGCAGCATCTGCTGCTCTTCGTTGAGTTGGAAATCCATGGTCGCCTCCTTAAAGCCCGAGAATCATTTTCGACACGATGTTTTTCTGGATCTCGTTGGATCCGCCGAAAATCGACAGTTTGCGGTTGTTGAAGTACTGGGCGGACAGGGGCGCTGCGTCCTTGTCGGACAGGAATTCGCCGTCGTAGCCCAGATCCATCTCTTCTTCCACAAATGGCAGGGCGTAGGGACCGATGGCGCGGCGGGCCAGATCATTGATCGACTGCCGGATCTCCGTGCCCTTCACTTTCAGCATTGAGCTTTCCGCGCCTGGTACCCCGCCCCCTTCAACGGAGGCAATGATGCGCAGGTTACTGATGGCAGCGGCAGTGAGGTCGATCTCCACCCTGGCGATACGCTGGCTGAAGGACGGATCCTCAAGTAGTGGTTTGCCATTTTTCAGCCGGCGGCGGGCCAGTTGCTTGAGATGCGAAAGCGCCGCCTTGGACATGCCGATGCCGGCCAGGCCGGTGCGCTCGTAGGTGAGCAGGAACTTGGCGTAGGTCCAGCCCTTGTCTTCTTCGCCGACGAGGTTTTCTACCGGTACTTTTACGTCCTCGAAGAACACTTCGTTGACTTCGTGTTCACCGTCCAGGGTAATGATCGGACGCACGGTAATGCCCGGCGTGTCCATATCGATCAGCAGGAAGGAAATACCCTCCTGGTTCTTGACCTCGGTATTGGTGCGGACCAGGCAGAAAATCATGTTGGCGTGCTGGCCCAGTGTGGTCCAGGTCTTCTGGCCGTTGACGATGTAATGGTCGCCCTCCCTCACGGCGCGGGTCTTGAGGGAAGCCAGGTCGGAGCCGGCGCCGGGCTCGGAATAGCCCTGGCACCACCAGTCCTCACCGCTGAGGATACGCGGCAGGTACTTCTGTTTCTGTTCTTCGTTACCAAACCGGATGATCACGGGTGCCACCATATTCACCCCGAACGGGATGGAGCGGGGAACACCGTAACGGCAGGACTCTTCGTCCCAGATGTGCTTCTGTACCGGCGTCCACTTCACACCGCCGTACTCTTCCGGCCAGTGGGTCGCGTACCAGCCCTGCTCGCAGAGGATTTTCTGCCACCGCTGGTGGTCCTCTTTCGACAGGCGGCGGAATCCTTTTACTTTGGCGGCGATGTCCGCCGGCAGCTTCTCATCCAGGAACGCTCTTACCTCGTCACGGAAGGCAAGTTCCTCGGCCGTGTAGTTCATGTTCATCGGATAAACCTCGTCAATGCATTACAGCGAAAATATATACCGCATAGCAGAATTACTCAATGATTATTCATTGGTTGTCTCTGTGTCAATGCAATGGAACAAGAAAATGCAGAGTAATTACGGCTTTCATTAAAATTTGGTTTCATCGACTTGTGAATAAAAAAATGATTGTCTACATTCTAAACACGGAAGTTGGTACTGCTATGCGAAACCAATTCATATCGTATTACCGCAGAGCGAAACAAAAGGATTGATTTGGCGTTTTCAGTGCCAGCACCGGAACGTTCAATAACAACGACATGGAATCAACTCCGTTAAGAGGTTTGAGATGACAACAACAAAATGCTTTCAAACACGCCCCTTTACCCGTGCCATGGTCATTGCCGGGCTGCCACTGCTGACCCTTGCTTCCGGATCGGCCCTGGGGCAGAGCTCCGAGCTGGATGAGCTTCGTGAGCGGGTACAACTGCTGGAAAGTAAACTGGAAGGTGCTGTGTCTACCGCACCGGAACTTACCGAAGACAACCCCTATCTGTTGCGTGACGGCGACGGGATCAAGATCGGGCGCACCACGATTTCCTTCGGGGGCTTCATCAAGGCCGATGCGATCTTCGGCTCCCACGGAAACGGGAGTCTGAACAGCTACAGTGTCGGCTTGCCAAGGACCTTTGCCAGTGCGGCCGCGTCGGATGAAAGTGACTGGAAGACCGGATTTTCAGCGCGGGAGTCACGCCTCAGTATCGGAACCAAAACCGGGGATGTCGTGGGGCATACATTGACCACTTATGTGGAGATGGACTTTAACCAGGACCTGAACGACGCTCTGGATGAAACCGGCAATGAAATCGTCTCCAACAGTTATTCCCCGCGCCTGCGCCAGGCCTATGGCTCCTGGAATGGTTGGGACTTCGGCCAGACCTACACCACCTTCACAGACCTGGCCGCGATGCCGGAGATTCTTGATCAGGGCAAGCAGGCTGCGTTCATTTACGCCACCCAACCGATGATTCGTTACAACATGGCAGCCCCGGGCGGGAAGCTGATGGTGTCCCTGGAGAACCCGGAAGACGGCTATTACGGCAACTCCTACGACGACCAGTCCTACCCGGACCTTGCCATGCGGTATCAGATTCGCGGGAATTACGGGTTTTACTCGGTGGCCGGCCTGCTGCGGAACTTTGAAGACGATGCCGCGGATAAAACCAGGACCGACGGCGCGGTGTCTCTGAGTGCTCGTATTCCTACCATCGGCCGTGATGACCTGCGGCTGCAATACAGCTATGGCGCGCTGGGCCGGTACATGGGGTTGTTGACTTACCCCGATGTCGATCTCGCGGCGCTCGCCCAGGGGGATGTGGAGCCCCTCAAGAGCTATGGCGCCACAGCCGCCTATCGTCACTTCTGGGCGCCGGCGTGGCGTAGCAGCCTGACAGTCTCCCACACGGAAATAGTTGATGATCTTGCGGCGCCACCAGCAGGCACCCTGAGCTATTTCGACTCATCAACGTCAGTCCACGCCAATATTGTGTGGTCGGCCCACAGCAACCTGATGCTGGGGCTGGAGTACGCCTACTGGGATTTTGGAGAGATTGCCTCCGGCAGCAGCGAGCAGTACGAGCAGGTGATGGCGTCTGCAAAGCTGAGCTTCTGATTTCCGGCAAAGAAAAAGCAGAGCCGGAGCTCTGCTTTTTCAAGGCAGGCCGGGGGATCAGCTGAAGGCCTGAATCCCGGTCTGACCGCGGCCCAGAATCAGGGCGTGGACATCGTGAGTACCTTCGTAGGTATTCACCGCTTCCAGGTTCATCACGTGGCGAATCACGTGGTATTCGTCGGAGATGCCGTTACCACCGTGCATGTCGCGGGCAACCCGGGCGATGTCCAGGGCCTTGCCACAATTGTTGCGCTTGAGCATGGAGATGGCGTCCGTCGAGTAGTTGCCGGTGTCCATCATGCGGCCCAATTGCAGGGCGCCCTGAAGGCCGAGGGTGATTTCGGTCTGCATATCCGCCAGCTTTTTCTGGATCAGCTGGTTGGCCGCCAGCGGCTTGCCGAACTGCTTACGCTCAAGGGTGTAATTAAGTGCGGCGTGCCAGCAGAACTCGGCGGCGCCGAGGGAGCCCCAGCTGATGCCGAAGCGGGCTTTGTTCAGGCAACTGAACGGACCTTTCAGGCCTTCCACGTCGAGCTTGTTCTCGTCCGGGACAAAGACCTCATCCATAAAGATTGACCCGGTCTCGGAAGCGCGCAGGGAAAACTTGCCTTCAATCTTTGGCGTATCCAGGCCCGTGGCGCCTTCGCGTTCGATCACGAAACCGGTAATCTTGCCATCCAGCTTGGCCCACACCACGCAAACGTCGGCAATGGGGGAGTTGGTGATCCAGGTCTTGGAACCGCTGACCAGGTAGCCGCCGTCGACTTTCTTGGCGCGGGTTTCCATATTGCCCGGGTCAGACCCGTGGTTGGGCTCGGTCAGGCCAAAGCAGCCTACCTTTTCACCGGATGCCAGTTGCGGCAGGATGCGTTTTTTCAGGGCTTCCTGGCCGAAGGCGTGAATCGGGTGAATAACCAGTGACGACTGCACACTCAGTGCTGAGCGGTAAGCCGAGTCCACCCGCTCCACTTCGCGGGCGATCAGGCCATAGCACACGTGGTTCAGGCCCGGGCCACCGTATTCTTCCGGCAGGGTGGCGCCGAGCATGCCCAGTTCGCCCATATCGGTGAAGATGGAGCGATCAAACTTCTCATTGCGGTTCGCGTCGGTAATGCCGGGCATCAGGCGCTGGTCGCAGAAGGAACGGATGCTGTCCCGAACCTGACGCTCGGTTTCATCCAGTTGCTTGTCAAACTGCAGCAGGTCATCCCAGGGTGCGGAAGCCATGTTGTCTCTCCTCAGAAATTAGTCGGTTGTTCGTTCAATAACTGCGGCAATGCCTTGGCCAACGCCAATGCACATGCTGATCAATGCATAACGACCGCCGCTGCGCTCAAGCTGGCGCGTGGCGGTCAGTGCAATCCGTGCGCCGGAAGCCCCCAGTGGGTGGCCGACAGCAATGGCCCCGCCGTTGGGGTTTAGCCGCGAATCGGTAGGGTCTATGCCCAGTTTGGTGGTGCAGCCAAGCACCTGGGCGGCAAACGCCTCGTTGATCTCGATGACGTCCATATCGTTTATAGCCAGCCCCGCGCGGGCGAGGGCTTTTTCGCTGGCGGGCACCGGGCCATAACCCATCACCCGGGGCGGCACCCCGGCAATGGCTGCGGATACGATGCGGGCGCGGGGGCGGACGCCAGCGCGCTCGCCCGCTTCACGGGAGCCTACGATCAACGCTGCAGCGCCGTCATTGATGCCGGACGCGTTACCGGCGGTGACCACGCCACCCTCGAACAGCGGGCGCAGGCCAGCCAGTGCTTCGACGGTGGACTGGGGGCGTGGATGCTCGTCGTGGCTCACGCTGACCGGCGGTTTCTTGCGGCCCTGGGGCACGTCGATGGCCAGTATCTCTTCATTATAGAAGCCATCCTTCAGGGCGGCGGCATAACGGGCCTGACTCTGGGCGGCGAAGGCGTCCACGGTGTCGCGGCTCAGGTTCAGTTCCCGTGCGATGTTGTCGGCGGTTTCCGGCATGGTATCTGCGCCAAAGGCGGCTTCAATGCGGGGATTCGGAAAGCGCGCGCCGATGGTGCTGTCGAAGGCGCGGAAATCACGGCTGAAAGGGCTTTCGCTTTTAGCCATTACGAACGGGGCCCGGCTCATGCTTTCGGCACCGCCGGCCACAAACAGCTCACCTTCGCCACAGCGCACTGCCCGTGATGCGTCGATGATGGCGGCCAGGCCGGAACCACACAGGCGGTTGACGGTCAGGCCACCGGCTTCGACCGGCAAACCGGCCATCAAACCGGCGTGACGGGCGAGGTTGCGGGCGTCTTCGCCGGCCTGGTTGGTGCAGCCGGCAATCACGTCTTCGTAGAGTTCCGGGGCAAATGCGTTGCGCTCGATCAGGGTTTTGATCACGCTGGCCAGCAGGTCATCCGGACGCACTGGCGCCAGCGCTCCCGCGTGTCGACCGAAGGGGGTTCTCAGCCCGTCGTAGATAAATGCGCTCATGGCATCTCCCGTTTCATCAACTGGCAAGTCCCTATTGTGATCCTCCCCTTATAGGGAAGAAAGCTTCGGGGCTTGTCTTGTCATTAATGTTGATATAGTTTCGTATAGCGGAATTCAGTTTTGTATATTGAGAGGTAAAGCCTAATCCGGGGCTGTGCGAAATGCAACCGATACATCATCAAGGGTCGTGAATCTTATATGAACCGTTTTCTGGTTCCTGTTGCCGTGTTGCTGGAGCTTGTGGCGCTGTGTCTGGGCAATCCGTGGCTCAGTGCGGTGTCCGGTGTGCTGTTCCTGCTGTATTTCCTCACCGGACTGGGGCGGCTGCAGGTCTATTCCCGTTACCTCTTTCTGATCTCCACTATTGTGGTGTCTTCCCTCGCGCTGGCGGGTGAGCTGGGGGGTGAAGAATTACTGCGCGCGGCTTCCAATGCCGCCTTTTATGCCACGTTTCTGGGCAGCCTGGGCATGATGCAGTGCCTGGTGCGCCGGCTGGAAGTACTGCAACGCATCCACGATGTACTGCTCGGTGGGCGCCCGGCGTTGCTGTACCCGAAATACGCGGTGGTCAGCTGTGGCATTGCCTCGGTGCTGAGTTTCGGGGTAATGAATCTGCTCTGTGGCACCCTGGCGGAGACCCTGCGGGAGCGAGGTATTACCGGAGCCTCGCGCCTGCGTTGGTTGCGGAGTGTGTTGATCAGTACGTTGCGGGGGTTTGCACTGGTACCGCTGGTTGCGCCGACCAGTGTGGCGGTGGCCATTATCACCCGGGAAGTGCCGACCCTGAGCTGGTCGGGGATGTTGCCTTACGGCATTGGCAGTGCTGTGCTACTGATACTGGTTGGCTGGTTTCTTGAGCACAAACGCTTTCGGCTCGTCAGCAGCGAGCGTGAAGCGCTGGAACACTGGCCCGCGGGCAGCGGCCAGCTGGCTCTGTTGGTTACCGTGATTTTCGTTGCCATGGCGGTGCTGGTGCAGGTGTCTGGCCTGAGAGTCTCGGTGGCGGCGATGCTCACGGTACCGGTGGTAACCTTCCTTTATATGTGGTGGCGCGACCGCTCGCTGCAGGGTGTTGCCCGGGAGTCAGTGGACAACATGCTGGGCATGAGCAACGAAATGTCCATTTTCGCGGGCTCGGCGGGCCTCGGTGTCGCGTTGGTGGCGGTCATTCCGGCGGACGCGCTGGCGGGACTGGCGGCGGGAGAGCTGGGTGTGTTCCTGCTGGCGGCTGGCGGCCTGCTGATGCTGCCCATGCTTTCTGCCATCGGCATCATTCCGATTACCGTGTTGAGCGTACAGGCGGGGCTTATGCCGCAACTGGTGGCAGAGGGGGTGGACCCACTGCCCATTGCCGTGGCCCTGGTGATCGGGTTTTCCCTGGCGATGATGCTGTCGCCATTCGGCCCGGCGGTGATGTTGCTGTCGCGGTTTGGTCAGGTCTCGCGCTGGGTGGTGGCGTTTGGCTGGAATGGGCTGTTCGTGCTGCTGGCCATACCCTTGTTGTTGGTGATGCTTTGGGGCCTGTTCGGGGTGTCGCCGCGGTCAGTAGCCGCGGCTGGTATCGACGATCCCGGTAATGGACTGGCCGCTGTGGTAGGCGCGGATCTTCCCGGTGATCTGCTCCAGAGTGGCATCCCGCAGGGTGCGGGCGGAGATGTGAGGCGTGATGGTCACCTCCGGCCGTTGCCAGAACGGATGCCCGGCGGGTAACGGCTCCTGGCGGAATACATCCAGGGCGGCCCGTGCGACATGGCCATCGTCTATGGCCCTGAGCAGGTCGTCTTCCACCAGGTGCTCACCCCGGCCGACGTTAATCACCACGGCGCCGGGCAGTAGCTGGCTGAAGAGCTTGTGGTCGAGGATGTCGCGGGTTTCCTCTGTCAGGGGCAGGGTGTTGACCAGCACCCGGGTTGAGCTCAGAAAGTCTGGTAGCCCGGACGTGCCGGCGTAGGTCGTCACCTTGTCCAGGCTATGGTCGCTACGCGCCCAGCCATTAACCGGGTAATCCAGGTCGGCGAGCGTTCGTGCCACGCGTTTGCCGATATGGCCAAGCCCCATGATCCCCACCGGCCATTCACTGCGCTTGATGGGCCGGTGAATTTTCCACACGCCTTGGCGCTGTTGCTCGCGGTAGGTTTCCATGCCACGGCTGGCTTCCAGTAGCTGGTGCAACACGTATTCCGCCATCTGTGCTGACATACCGGCGTCTTCAAGGCGCACCACTGGTAGGTTGGAGGGCAGGTTGGGCACTGCCAGCAAGCCGTCGATGCCGGCACCGAGATTGAACACTGCCTTCAGCCTGGTCTCCCGCTCGAACAGCTCCGCTGGCGGCTGCCAGACAATGGCGTAATCGGCGTCAACCGCAGGGCCGTTAGCGTCCCAGACGTGAATTTCGGCCTCAGGAAGCAGTTCCTTGATGGGTACGGTCCAGCGCTCTGGTTTAGGGTCTCCGGCTACAAACAGAACCTTCATGTGCTCTCCCGGGATCGTCAGATGGATAAGACTTCTTTATAATGTTTCGCTTTGCAGAATAATATACCGAAAAAGATTCGTAAACCCGGGTCTGAGTGTCGCAAAAGCGGGCAAGAAGTGAAACATAAAGGAAGAGTGTTTCATGTTTGGCACGACTTTTGATTCTTTTCAGTACACTTTGTGGTACTTGATACCTGCAGCCATTAAAATGGCGCAACTTTTCTACTATCTGACCAAGTTCCCAGCACTGCTCCAGGCACTGTGGGCTTACCGTATCAGGCAATGCTGTTGGAGGATGCCCGATTATGAATAAAGCACAAATCACCTCACCGGAACTGATGGCGGCGTCCGGCGATGGTGAGCCGGTAAAGCCGGAAAAAGACCGCAAGTTTGTAGAGGCGCTTTCCCGCGGTCTCGACGTGCTTCGTGCCTTCAGCCAGGGCTCGGTGATTCTGGGTAACCAGGACATCTCGCGCCTGACGGGGCTGCCGAAACCCACCGTTTCGCGAATGACCTACACCCTGACCAAGCTTGGCTACCTCAGCTACAACCCGCAGCTGGAGAAATACCAGCTCAGCTCCGGCGTGCTGGCCCTGGGTTACGCTTACGTATCCAACCTGAAAGTGCGTCAGCTGGCTAAACCTTATATGGATGAGTTTGCCCGCCAGACCAACATGTCGGTGGGCCTGACCTGCCGCGACCGCCTGCACATGATTTATGTGGAGAACCGGCTACCACCGGAAGCGTCCCTGCTGCGTATGGACATCGGCCTGAAACTTCCCATGGCCACCACCTCGGCGGGCCGCGCCTATTACTGCGCCATATCCGAAAAAGGCCGCAAAGTGATCGATGACGCCATGGAAGCCAAATACGGCGACGCCTGGCCGGAAAAGAAAGAAGGCCTTGAGCGCTCCATGGAAGATTTCAAGAAGCATGGCTTCTGTCTTTCCCTTGGCGAGTGGGACCGCAACATCAATTCCGCGGGTGTGCCCATCCACCTGCAGGACGGCACCATCATGGCGCTGACCTGTGCGGCACCCTCATACCTGGTGCCCGGTGAAAAACTGCGTCAGTCCATCGCCCACCAGCTGGCCATGCTGGCCAGCGATATCGAATCGCTGGGCGTCTGATTCGGCGCCAGCTCCCCCTAACTTCTCTCTAAAGCCCTGGGATTCGTCTCAGGGCTTTTTTGTATCCGCGAATTAAATGGAGGTTGAAACCTGCCAGAAACTTCTATTAAATCGTTCTTATGTTTCGCTTGTTAAAACTATATTCCATATCGAGCTAGGAGAAATTATGTCTGAGGTCGTAACTTATAACCGGGAAGGCTCCATTGGTGTGATCACCGTGAATTACCCGCCGGTGAACGCCCTCAGCCACGGGGTTCGTGCTGGCCTGGTGGCTGCGCTGGAGCAGGGCCAGAAAGACACCGGCGCCAAAGTGCTGTTGCTAGTGTGCGAAGGCCGCACCTTTATTGCCGGCGCCGACATTCGCGAGTTTGGCAAACCGATGCAGGAGCCGGGGCTGGCGTTTGTCGTAGAGCAATGCGAAAACTCCGAAAAGCCGATTGTGGCCGCCATACACGGCACTGCTCTGGGTGGTGGCCTGGAGACCGCTCTTGGCTGTCATTACCGAGTGGCGCTGAGCAGCGCCAGAGTTGGCCTGCCGGAGGTGAAGCTGGGCCTGTTGCCCGGTGCCGGCGGTACCCAGCGCTTGCCGCGTCTGACCGGTGCAAGGAAAGCCCTCGAGATGATCACGTCCGGTGACTTCGTGGCGGCTAATGACGCTCTCGAAGCGGGCATCCTGGATGCAGTTGAGGACGGCGACGATATCCGGTCCGTCGGTCTGGCCTATGCACAGAAGGTGGCTGATGAAGGCAAACCGGTCCGCCGGGTGCGGGACCTGACCGACAGGATCGACGCCGATAAAGGCAGTGACGTGTTCCAGCAGTTCCGTGACAGCCTGCAGAAGAAGGCCCGTGGCCTGTTCTCTCCATTCAAATGTGTGGACGCGGTCGAAGCCGCTTTCAGTCTGCCATTTTTCGAAGGGATGAAACGTGAACGCGAGCTGTTCACCGAATGCATGGACTCGCCCCAGCGTAGTGGGCTGATTCACTCGTTCTTTGCCGAGCGTGAAGTGTCCAAGGTCAAGGGCCTGCCCAAAGATACGCCGGTTCGCGAGATCCGCAAGGTGGGTGTTATCGGTGCCGGTACCATGGGTGGCGGTATTGCCATGAACTTCGCCAACGCCGGTATTCCAGTGACCATCGCTGAAGTGAAACAAGAGGCGCTGGACAAAGGTCTGGCCGTGATTCGTAAAAACTACGAGAACACCGCTAAGAAAGGCCGCATAACCCAGGCCCAGGTTGAGGAGCGCATGAACCTGATCAGCGGCACCCTGACCTACGACGATTTCAGCGATGCGGATCTGGTGATCGAGGCGGTTTTCGAGAGCATGGACCTGAAGAAGAAGATCTTCGGTCAGCTGGACGAGGCCTGCAAACCGGGGGCAATCCTGGCCTCCAATACGTCCACCCTGAGTATTGATGAGATTGCGGCCGCCACCACGCGCCCGCAGGACGTGGTCGGGCTGCACTTCTTCAGCCCCGCGAATGTGATGAAGCTGCTGGAAATTGTGCGCGGCGAGAAAACTTCGGACGAGGTCAAGGCCACTGCCATGGCGCTGGCGAAGCAGATTCGCAAGGTGGGTGTCATGGTGGGCAACTGCTATGGCTTTGTGGGCAACCGCATGCTGCACAAGCGTGGCGCCGAGGCCATGGCGCTGGTCAATGAGGGTGCGAACCCCCAGCAGGTGGACAAGGTGTTGACGGATCTGGGCTTCCCCATGGGGCAGTTTGCCATGTCGGACCTGGCCGGTATCGATATCGGCTACAGCATCCGTCAGGAGCGCCGTAAGGCCGGCGAGGATGTACCGGCAAGCTGGATGGATAAGCTGGCGGAACAAGGTCGCCTCGGGCAGAAAACCCAGGCGGGCGTGTACAGGTATGAGGAAGGCAATCGCAAGCCGATTCCTGACCCGGAGGTGGACCGACTGATTGCCGAGTTCCGTCAGGAGCAGGGCATTACGCCCCGTGAAATCACTGACCAGGAGATCCTGGAGCGGTGCATGTATGTGATGATCAATGAGGGCGCGAAGATTCTGGAAGAGGGCATTGCGGACCGTGCCCTGGATATCGATATTACCTGGATCTATGGCTATGGCTTCCCGGCTTACCGCGGTGGCCCGATGTTCTGGGCCGATCAGATTGGCCTGGATACCATTCTGGCGACGGTTAAGCACTTCCATGACACCCTGGGTGGCGAGCAGTGGAAGCCGGCTGGGTTGCTGGAGAAGCTGGTTAGTGAAGGTCGCAGGTTTGGGGATCTTTAAAAGCCTGGCCTGATGGTTTGGGGGCTGGTCCCGGGGTGGGGTTTGAGCCAACTACACGTTTACGAAGGAGTTTGTTATGTCTGATGCCGTTATTGTTTCCACTGCCCGTACCGGCCTTGGTAAATCCTACCGTGGGGCGCTGAACAACACTCATTCTGTGGACCTGGCCGGCCATGTGATCCAGCACGCTGTGCAGCGTGCAGGTATTGATCCCTCCATCGTGGAGGACGTCATTCTTGGCGCCACCTTCCACGAAGGCGCCCAGGGCAAGAACATTGCTCGCCTGGCGGCGATTCGTGCCGGTCTGCCGGTGACGACTGCTGGCCTGTCCATCAACCGGTTCTGCAGCTCCGGCCTTCAGTCCATTGCCATTGCCGCTCAGCGGGTGGTATCGGAGAAAGTGCCGGCCATGGTGGCTGGTGGTGTCGAATCCATTTCCATGGTGCAGAACGACAAGCTCAACAGCTTCCACGCCACCAACGATTGGCTGATGAAGAACAAGCCCGAGCTGTATCTGGCGATGATCGAAACCGCCGATATCGTTGCTCAGCGTTATGGCATCAGCCGTGAGTCCCAGGATGAATACGCGCTGATTTCCCAGCAGCGCACCGCGGCGGCTCAGGAAGCTGGCAAGTTCGATGATGAGATTGTCCCTTTCGACGCCACCATGATGTTGAAAGACAAGGAAACGGGAGAGGTAAGCCAGAAAGACGTTACGTTGACCCGTGACGAGTGCAACCGCCCCAACACCACCCTCGAAGGTCTCCAGGGCCTGGATCCGGTCCGTGGTGAAGGCCAGTTCGTGACAGCAGGTAATGCGTCCCAGCTGTCGGACGGTGCATCCGTTTGCACGGTGATGAACAGCACCTACGCGGAAAAGAACAACATAGAGCCGATGGGCATTTTCCGCGGCTTTGCTGTAGCTGGCTGTGAGCCAGACGAAATGGGCATCGGCCCGGTTTTCGCCATCCCTCGCCTGTTGGAACGCACCGGTCTGAAGATGGATGACATTGATCTGTGGGAACTGAACGAAGCCTTCGCATCCCAGGTGGTCTACTGCCGTGATCGTCTGGGTATCCCCATGGAGAAGCTGAACGTCAACGGTGGTTCCATCTCCATTGGCCATCCATACGGTGTCACCGGTTCCCGCCTGACAGGCCATGCCCTGATCGAAGGCAAACGCCGCGGCGCCAAATACGTTGTCGTGACGATGTGCATCGGCGGAGGCCAGGGCGCTGCCGGTCTGTTTGAAGTGGTTTAAGCCAGTATAACGGTGCAGCTTGGCCGGTCATGGGGTGGGGATGCCTTTTCTGACGGGACAAAGATGTCTGAGCGCAGCGAGTTCTTTTCCCATAAGAAAAGGCATCCCCACCCCAGGACCAGACTCCGGCCCAGCAGGCTACCGTGTTCATTCATGCCGAGGGTAACGAGGCCATGCAACAAAAAATCATCAACACCCAGGATCTGGCCTTCCAGCTGTTTGAACTCCACGGAGTCGAACAGACCCTGGGCTATGAACGCTACGCCGAGCACAACCGCGAAACTCTACAGGCGGCGCTGGACCTGTCACTGAAAGTGGCGGCTGAAGAATTCGCACCCCACGCCCGCCTTGTCGATGAGGAAGAACCCCGGTTCGAAAACGGCCGGGTGGTAATGCGCCCGGAAGTCAAAAAGGCGCTGGATGTGCTGCGGGACACCGGCCTTATGGCCGCCGGTCAGGATTTTGAGCGCGGCGGTATGCAGCTTCCCGCTGCAGTGGCCTTGATGTGCGGAGGCATGCTCAAGGGTGCGAACGTGGGCACCCAGGGTTATGCCGGCCTGACCGTTGCCGCGGCGAACCTGATTGTGGCCCAGGGCAATGAGCATCAGCAGAAAAAATACGCCGAGCCGATGATGGCTGGCCGGTTTTTCGGCACCATGTGCCTGACGGAGCCCCACTCCGGTTCCTCCCTCGGCGATTTGCGCACCCGGGCAGAGCCGCAGGACGACGGCAACTATCGCCTGTTCGGCAACAAGATTTTCATTTCAGGCGGCGACCATGAGTTGAGCGACAACATCATCCACATGGTGCTGGCGCGCTTGCCGGATGCCCCCGCCGGGGTAAAAGGCATTTCCCTGTTTATCGTCCCGAAGATACTGGTCAGTGAAGACGGCAGCCTTGGCGAACGCAACGATGTGGCGCTGGCCGGGCTGATCCACAAGATGGGCTATCGTGGCACCACCTCCACCATACTCAACTTTGGTGAGAAGGACGGGGCTATCGGTTACCTGGTGGGTGAGCCCAACAACGGCCTGGCGGCGATGTTCCACATGATGAACGAAGCCCGTATCGGTGTCGGGCTGGGGGCGGTCATGCTGGGGTACACAGGTTACCTGCATGCGCTGGATTACGCGCGGGAGCGGAAACAGGGCCGTCCCGTTGGCGAAAAAGACCCCGAAACACCGCAAGTTCCGCTGATCCGCCACGCCGACATCCGCCGCATGCTGCTGACCCAGAAAGCCTACGTGGAAGGTGGCCTGGCCCTGTGCCTGCAGGGGGCCATGCTGGTGGACGAGAAGAAACACGGAGCCACCGGCGAGCAGCGTGAGCTTGCCGCTGGCCTGCTGGATCTGCTTACCCCGGTCATCAAGTCCTGGCCGTCCCAGTTCTGCCTGGAAGCCAATAGCCTGTCGATTCAGGTACACGGCGGCTATGGCTACACCCGCGAGTATCCCGTGGAACAGTTCTACCGTGATAATCGCCTGAATCCCATTCATGAAGGCACCCACGGCATTCAGGGCATTGACCTTCTGGGCCGCAAGGTTTCCATGGCCGGGGGCAAGTTCTATCGGGAGCTGATGGACCGTATTGGTGTCACCATCGGCGAAGCCCGCGGGAATGAACGACTGGCCACCTGCGCCGACCAACTCGACCGCGCAATGAAAGCCATGGCCGGGGCCACGGATGCGATCAACGCGGAAAAAGCCAACGGCAACGTCGAAAAAGCACTCGCCAACGCCTCGCTTTATCTGGAGGCCTTCGGCCACACAGTGGTCGGCTGGCTGTGGCTGCGACAAGCCATCAGGGCTATTGCCGGGCTGGAGGGCCAGGGTGAGCAGTCCGCGGAATTTTACGAGGGTAAAGTGAAAGCCTGTGAGTATTTTGCCAGGTATGAATTGCCGAAAGTGGTCAGCCTGGTTGAATTGGTGGGTGCTGTGGATACCACGGTGTTGGGTATGCAAGATTCTGAATTCTAGGAGCTAAGAAGAATGGATAGGAAAGCCAAAGCCGTCGTCTGCCGCGAATGGGGCCAGCCCGTGCAGGTAGAGACCATCACCGTGGAAGGCCCGAAACGGGATGAAATCACCATCAGGATCGGTGCCTGCGGCGTCTGCCACAGTGACCAGTCAGCCACTACGGGCAAAATTCCATACCCGGCGCCGCTGGTCCTCGGCCACGAAGCCGCCGGCGTTGTCATTGAAGTGGGCGAAGGTGTCACCGCCTTCAAGGAGGGCGACCACGTAGTCAGCTCTTTCATCTCCATGTGTGGCAAATGCCGGCAATGCGTCCGCGGCCGCCCCGTACTCTGTGAGAACGCCCGCAAAGCCATGTTCACCCTGCCTGATGGCACTGTTCGGACCAAGGGCGCGGGTGGCGAGGACCTCAATGTGTTTGGCGCCTGCGGCGTGATGGCGGAGTACGCCACTATGCACGTGGACAACTGCGTCAAAGTGGATGAGTCTGTCCCCATGCAGAACGCAGCCCTGGTGGGCTGCGCCGTGATGACCGGCGTTGGGGCCGTGTTTAACACCGCTAAGGTCGAGCCCGGTTCCCGCACGGCTGTGTTCGGGATTGGCGGCGTGGGCCTGAATGCCATCCAGGGTTGTCTCGCCGCCGGCGCTGAAATGATCGTTGCCGTGGACAACAATGAGAAAAAACTGGAGATGGCCAGGGAATTCGGTGCCACCCACACCATCAACATCAACGAGGTGGACGACGGCGCCAGGGCAGTCAAAAAGCTCACCGGCGGCGTCGATTACGCCTTCGAATGCGTCGGCGCCGGAGCGGTGGTCGAGCAGGCCTACAAATGCCTCGGGCCCGGGGGCACCGCAGTGGTTGTGGGCGTTTCGGACCCGAAAGACAAGACGTCAATCACTACCCTCACCCTGCCCGCAGACGAGAAAACCCTGAAAGGCAGCTGGCTGGGCTCTGCCCGGCCCCAATACGACTTTCCCCGTATCCTGGGGCTGTACAAGGGGGGCAGGCTCAAGCTTGATGAACTTGTTACCCGCACCTACCACATTGATGACGCACCGCAGGCGTTCGATGATATGTTGGCTGGCAAGAACGCCCGTGGCGTGATTGTGTTCGACTGATTCAGGAGCAGAACCATGAAAGATCTCAGCAGGAACTATATTAACGGCCAGTGGCAGGACTGGAGTGGCGACAACATTGATGTCCACGAGGCCGCCACAGGGGATGTGATTGCCAGGGTTCCCGCCTCCGGCCGTGAGGAAATGGAGCAAGCTATTACTGCTGCCCATGCCGCTTTCGAGAGCTGGTCTGAGAGCACCCTGGAAAAGCGACTTCACGTGCTCGAACAGCTCCACGCCGGCCTGAAAGAGCGGGCACCGGAAATTGCCGAAACGGTGTGCCGGGAAGTGGGTATGCCGATCAAACTGGCCACCGGAATTCAGGCGGGCCTGCCTGCCACCATCACCAAAAGCTATCTGAAGCTGTTGCCGGACTTCCCGTTCAGTGAGCAGGTGGGCAATTCCGAGGTGCAGTACACACCGGTCGGAGTGGTGGGTTGCATCACCCCCTGGAACTACCCGTTGCACCAGGTGATCCTCAAAGTGGTTCCGGCTATTGCCGCCGGTTGCACCGTGGTGCTCAAACCATCCGAAATCGCCCCCCAGAGCGCCTACATACTGGCGGAGATCCTGGACCAGACGGATCTGCCCAAGGGCGTCTTTAACCTGGTCTGTGGCGAAGGCCATACGGTTGGCGACACCCTGATCAAACATCCCTACGTCAACATGGTGTCCTTCACCGGCTCCACCCGTACGGGCAGCCTGATTGCCCACGCCGCTGCGGATGACTTCAAACGTTTTGCCCTGGAAATGGGTGGCAAGTCCGCATCGGTCATACTGGCGGATGCCGACCTGGCCAAAGCGGTTAAGGGAACGATTAATAACTGCCTGCTGAACTCCGGCCAGACGTGCACAGCGCTTACC
>JAWWAM010000018.1:0-16545 GCA_033721715.1 Marinobacter sp. | reverse complement strand
TGCCTCTATGACTGGCGCAAGGCTGCTGCTTCCACCTGGATTTTCACCATTGCCCGTAATCAGCGCATCGACATGCTGCGCAAGATGAAGCGCACCAGCGCAGAGATGCCGGTCGAGACCGAAGATCTGTGGCAGATTCCCGGCGAGAACGATGACGAGCCGGTCACATCGCTGCACCGCCTGATGTCCGAACGCCGGGTGAGAGAGTCTCTCCGCCACCTGCCGGAAGAACAGATCACCGTTATTGCCAAGGTTTACATGGAAAGCAAGTCACACCAGATGGTGGCCGACGAGCTTAATATACCGTTGGGTACCGTAAAAAGTCGGGTTCGCCTGGCACTGAACAAACTGAAAGTGATATTGCAGGACCAGAACGTATGACACGGCATCACCCAGACACCTTGACTCTGATGGAATACAGCGCGGGCAATCTCAGTGAGCCCCACGCGTTGTGTATTCGCCTTCATCTGGACCAGTGCCCTCACTGCCGCAGCCGCGTTGATACCCTCGACAGCCTGGGGGCGGTGATGATGGAAAGCCAGCCCCAGGTGGGTGTCTCGTCGGATATGTTTGACTCCATCCTGTCGCGCATCGACAGCGAGCCGGATATGACCGAAAAGTACATCCAGTCCCAGGCCAAACGCATGAGCCCGCTCCAGAAACTGTTGGGCGACAACCTGAACGACCTGCCCTGGAAGCGCCAGCTGGGCGATGTCAGCGTACTGGACATCAGCGAACGGTTCCCGGGCCAGAGCGAGCAGGTTGTATTGCAGAAGCTGGCCGCTGGCGGCAAGGCACCGGCGCACACCCACCGCGGCGACGAAACCACCATCGTGCTCCAGGGAGCATTTGCAGATCAGAAAGGTGTGTTCAACCAATGGGACTTTGTCGTCCTCAACCAGGAAGATGAGCACAAGCCCGTTGCTGTTGGTTGTGAAGACTGCATTACCCTGTCGGTTCTGAGTGCCCCGGTCAAACTGACCGGCACCTTTACCCGTTTACTGAACCCCTTTATCCGCTGAGACGGCCTGCCGTCTCAGCCCCGTTACCGTCACCATGGAATAGTGGAACCATCCCAGCCAAGGAAGGTTCCATTGTCCTTCTCCGTCAAATCTTCAGCCACCCTCAATATATTATTTGCCGTTTCGCCGGGCTCGTGAACCTTAAGCTGCGCCAATGAGCGGGTAAAAGGCCGGCTCAGCGGCGACAGCGTGGTTCCCGGATGCACAGCGACACATGCCACGGGACGATACTTCCTGGGCAGTTCAATCGACAGGTTACGCACCAGCATATTCAACGCAGCCTTGGAGCTTCGATAGGCGTACCAACCCCCAAACCCGTTATCGCTGATAGACCCGATCTTGGCAGAGACTGCGACGATGCGTTTGAAGCGCCGGTGGCGAAACCAGGGTGAAACTGCCTGGATCAACATCGCAAACCCGGTGGCGTTCACAGCAAACGCATGAGCAAAAGCCCGGGCATCCAGATCTTCCAGTCGCTTTTCGGGTGTTATTCCGGGGCCATGGAGTATCCCTGCGGCATAAATTACGGTATCCAGTCCCGCCTCTACCGGCACCAACGCTTTGAGCTTTTCGACTACGGCCCGAGCACTGCCACTTTCGGCTGCATCCCAAGGAATCAGCGAGATCCGGCCTGACTGCTCGTCGCTGAAAGCAACCGCTGATGGATTGCGGCACAGCCCCACGATCGAAACCCCGGGGTCATGCTCCAGCACTCGCACGGCCAGGGCATGACCAATAGCGCCCGAGATCCCGGCAATCAATACCTGTTTCATAGAAACTCCCGACCCGTATCCCGTCATCAAGTGAAACCATCAGATGGATACGAATATTTTTGGTTTCAGACCGGCCTTGGCGGTGAACCGGAAATTAAAACGGGCGTATGAATAGAAGCGTTGACACCACTTGCTGCCTTGAGGAGAAACTTCCATGCAATACCAGGCCCCGGCGAATGACCTTCGCTTTTTGCTGTTTGATGTCCTTGGCGCCGACAAGCTCCATGAGCTGGAAAAGTACGCAGACGCCACCCCTGACCTGATTTCGGCGGTCATCGACGAGGCCGGCAAGCTGGCTGCGGAAGTGATCCAGCCTACCAACCAGACCGGCGACCGTCAGGGTTGTCAGTACAACCCCGAAACCCACGAGGTGACCACACCGGATGGTTTTCGCGAAGCCTACGCCCGATTCGTCGAAGGTGGCTGGACCGCACTGGATGCCCCGTTGCAATACGGCGGCCAGGGGCTGCCCCACACCCTGAAGTTTGTGGTGGATGAGATGGTGTGCTCCACCAACCTGTCATTGGGCATGTACCCGGGCCTGACCCACGGCGCCATCAGCGCTCTCTACGCCCACGGCTCTGACGAACTGAAAGACACCTACCTGGAAAAACTGATTTCCGGCCAGTGGACCGGCACCATGTGCCTGACGGAACCTCAGTGCGGCACGGACCTGGGCCTGATCCGCACCCGCGCCACCCCCAACGACGACGGCTCCTACGCCATCGACGGTACCAAGATCTGGATCACTGGTGGCGAGCACGATCTGGTCGACAACATCGTACACCTGGTCCTGGCCAAGCTGCCCGGTGCGCCAGATACCACCAAGGGCATTTCCCTGTTTGTGGTACCCAAGGTGCTGCCGGATTCCAGTGAGCGCAACCCGGCCTTCTGTGGCGGGCTGGAACACAAAATGGGCATCAAGGGGTCGGCCACCTGTGTCATGAACTTTGAAGGTGCTAAAGGCTGGCTGGTGGGCGAACCCAATGACGGCATGCGCGCCATGTTCACCATGATGAACGAAGCCCGCCTTATGGTAGGCATGCAGGGCCTGGGTCTGGCGGAAATGGCGTACCAGGAGAGCCTGGCGTTTGCCCGTGAACGCCTGCAAAGTCGTTCCCTCAGCGGCCCCAAGAATCCCGACGGCCCGGCAGACCCGATCATCGTCCACCCGGATGTACGCCGTATGCTGATGCGCCAGAAGGTGCTTAATGAAGGCATGCGCGCCCTGGCCCTGTTTACCGGCCACAAGCTGGACTTGTCGGTGGCCCATGGTGACGAGGCGGTTCGCGAATCGGCGGATGACCTGGTTCAGCTGCTCACTCCGGTTGTGAAGTCCTTCCTCACTGACGAAGGCTTCAACAACGCCAACACCGGCCTGCAGGTACTGGGCGGCTCCGGCTTCACCACGGACTGGCCACTGGAGCAACTGGTACGGGACGGTCGTATCGCCCGTATCTATGAAGGCACCAATGGCATCCAGGCGATGGACCTGGTGGGCCGCAAGCTCAGCCTCAAGGGCGGTCAGCTGGTACGCACCCTGTTTGCGGAACTGACCGGCTACCTCAAGGAAAATCCGGAAGCGCCACACCGGGAGGAGCTGAAGGGTGCCATAAAGTCGCTGGAGTCGGCCACGGTGTGGATCGCCAGCAATGCTCCCAGGGATCCTGAGCAGGCCGGAGCGGCCGCAACGCCTTACCTGCGCCTGATGGCGCTGACCGTCATCGCCTACCTCTGGTCCCGCATGGCCGGCGTGGCGCAGGCTCAACTGGATGCCAGCGAAGGCAACAAGCCCCTGCTGGAAGGCAAGCTGGTCTCGGCCCGCTTTTACTTCGAGAAGCTGCTGCCGGAAATCCAGTGGCTACAACAGGACATCGAGAGCGGAAAAGACTCGCTCATGGCATTCGGAGATGACCACTGGGCAGCATAACCTGTCATTCCCGGCCATACCCGAAACTATGGCCGGGAATGACTGATATTTGTCAAACCCTGACCTACCGGACGACACGTTTATAAACGATACTGATTACGTTGATTAGTGTCTCTGAACTAGTCCGGCCCACCCCCCCGTCGGGTTGGGCACTTGCTTACAGGCCACGCTCTTGCGTGGCCTTTTTTATGCCCCCCACTCACTCCCTCCGATATCCTCACCCCCCATTCGTTAGAGACAGCCGGCAGGCCTGGGTTACAATCGTGGCTTTTGGGCGGAGATGCAGTATGACTGGCGACGATTTTCACTTCCGCTTTGGCGGTATCGAGCGACTTTATGGCCGCAGGGCTCTGGAGCGCTTCCGTCACGCTCATATTGCCATTGTTGGCCTGGGCGGTGTCGGCTCCTGGGCAGCGGAAGCCCTGGCTCGCTCCGGTATTGGCGCGTTGACGCTGATTGATATGGACGACATCTGCGTTTCCAACACCAACCGCCAGCTCCATGCTCTGACCGGCCAGTATGGCCGCACCAAGACCGACGCCATGGCGGAACGCCTGCGAGGCATCAACCCGGCAGCCGATATCCGTGTCCACTTCGGATTCCTGAACACCAAAAATGTCAGCGAACTGATCACGCCGGAAATGGCCGGGGTAGTCGACGCTATTGATAGCGTCAAAGCCAAGGCCGCGTTGATCTCCCATTGCCAGCGGCAAAAGATTCCGCTGGTGTGTGCCGGCGGGGCCGGAGGCCAGATGGACCCGACCCAGATCCGCGTTGGCGACCTCAGCAAGACCACCCAGGATCCACTGCTGGCGAAAGTTCGTAACCTGCTGCGTCGGGAATACGGTTTCTCACGCAATCCCAAACGCCGTTTCGGAATTGAAGCCGTGTACTCCCTTGAACAGCTCACGTATCCTGCAGGGGACGGTGAGGTATGCCTCCAGAAGCCGGCCACCGAAGGGCCGGTAAGGCTGGATTGCGCCTCGGGGTTTGGCGCCGCCAGCCCGGTGACCGCCAGTTTTGGTTTTTTTGCCGCGGCCAGACTTCTGGCAAGGCTTGCACGCAAGGCGGAATCGGACACCGCAGCAACCTCCCCTGCCGGACTAAAGAATTAACCCACAACTCAATGGAACTGATGCCCCTATGACCGTCAGCACTGTTTTTATACTTGCCTGCATCGGCGTGCTATCCCTGTTGTGTCAGTGGCTCGCCTGGCGCGTTCGCATGCCTGCGATCCTGTTCCTGCTGGCAGGCGGTATAGCGGCGGGTCCGTTGTTCGGGTTTCTGGATCCCGAGGCGGTGTTCGGCGACCTGCTGTTCCCGGTGATTTCCCTGGCAGTTGCCATCATCCTGTTCGAGGGCAGCCTGACCCTGCGTTATGAAGAGATCCGCGGCCACGGCAAGATGGTTCGTAA
This sequence comes from Marinobacter sp., assembly GCA_033721715.1. Classification (GTDB taxonomy): domain Bacteria; phylum Pseudomonadota; class Gammaproteobacteria; order Pseudomonadales; family Oleiphilaceae; genus Marinobacter. Next base: position 11,405 of record JAWWAM010000018.1, on the reverse strand, counting down.
TCTCATTCCGGTGGGCTCTGTGGTCACCTGTTTTATCGGTACCCTTGCTGCACGCTGGATACTGGATGTGTCCTGGGAGGTAGCGCTGCTGTTCGGGGCCATATCCATTGTTACCGGCCCAACGGTTATTGCTCCCCTGCTGAGATCTGTACGGCCAGACGCCAAACTTGCCAATATCCTTCGCTGGGAGGGCATCATCATTGACCCGGTCGGGGCCCTGCTGGCCGTTCTGGTATTCGAGGGCATCGTGTCCTGGGGCCAGGGCAATGTATTCGGCCACTCGCTGTATATCTTTGGAAAAACCCTGGCGGTGGGCTTTGTGCTTGGTGCGGTAGCGGGCTGGCTTAATGGTATTGCCCTGCGCAAGCACCTGTTGCCCCAGTACCTGCATAACGCCGGCACCCTGACCTTCATGCTCGGGGTCTATGCTCTGTCCAATGAAATGGCTCACGAATCGGGCCTGCTGACGGTTACCGTGATGGGCATCTGGATGGCCAACATGAAACAGGTGCCCATCGACGCCATTCTCGAATTCAAGGAATCCCTCAGCGTGCTGCTGATCTCGGCCCTGTTCATCATCCTCGCCGCACGGGTCGAGTTTGGAGCCATTGCCCAACTTGGCTGGGGCCTGGTGCTCGTGCTCGCGCTACTGATGCTGGTGGCGCGCCCGGTGAGCATTTTCCTGTCGGCCATCGGCACCAACCTCAACTGGCGCGACAAGCTGTTTCTGAGCTGGATTGCCCCCAGGGGCATCGTGGCCGCGGCGGTATCCGCCCTGTTCGCGTTCCAGCTACAGGAACTGGGCTATGAGAGTGCCGGTGCCCTGGTACCCCTGATTTTCATGCTGATCATTGCCACCGTCACCCTGCAGAGCCTCACCGCGCGACCGCTGGCCAAACTGCTGGGGGTGGCCGAACCGGCCGCCTACGGCTTCCTGATTCTGGGCGCCAATCCGGTAGCACGAAAAATCGGCCTGGCCCTGAAAAAACTGGAAGTACCTGTCACTCTGGCAGATACCAACTGGGAAAACGTCAAGCAGGCACGGATGGAGGACCTGCAGGTGTACTTCGGCAACCCGGTGTCCGAACACGCGTCTACCCATCTTGACCTGACCGGTATTGGCAACCTGTTGGTAATCTCCCCCTACAAACACATGAACTCGCTGGCCACCTATCACTTCCTGGACTGGTTTGGTAAGGATTCGGTGCTGACACTGGCGGAAGGGGATCAGGACCAGAAAGCCAGGCATCAGACGGCAGAGAAAATCCAGATGACCCGGGGACTGTTTGGTGGGGTGAGCTATGCCAAGCTAGCAAGCCTGGCGAGCCAGGGATATACGGTGAAAACCACCCAGCTCAGTGATGAGTTTACGTTTGACGATTTTCTGGAAAAGTACGACCGGCAGGCGATGGTGCTGTTTGTGCTGGATAGCCGTGAACACATCATGCCTGTCAAAAGCATGGATAACATCAAGCCGGAAAAAGACTGGACCCTGGTCAGCCTGGTACCGCCCCAGGCCAGGAAGGAACGCAAGGAGCGGGATACTGGCGAAACGCCTGAGCCCGCTCCCGCCTGAGCACATCAACGGGTACGGCAGTCAAGCACCAGTTTGCCTCTGACGTGCCCGCCTTCGAGCAGCCGGTGGGCCTCTGCCACCTGATCCAGCGTAAAGGTCTCGTCGATGTGCACCCTCACATCGCCGTCCTCGATCAGTTCGGCAATTTCGTCAAGATGGAAGACATCGGGGCGGACGGTCATGCCGTGGGCCCTCAACCCCAGCGCTTCCGCTGCGGTAATGATTTCGTCAGCGGTGACCGTGGGTATCGTCACCAGCACGCCATGCTCGCTGAGGGTATGCAGGGAACGCTTGCCGGCCTCGCCACCCACCAGGTCCAGTACCACGTCCAGGCCGTAGCATTCGTCCACCACATCGGTGGTGTGGTAATCAATGACCTCATGAACGCCAAAGGCGGCCAGGAAATCACGATTGCTTGCTGAAGCCGTGGCGATGACATGGGCTCCACGCTCCAGTGCAAACTGAACGGCAAAATGACCAACGCCACCAGCGCCGGCATGAATCAGTACTTTCTGGCCTGCCTCCAGTTCCGCCACTTCGAACAACGCCTGCCAGGCCGTCAGCGCAGCCAGCGGCAAGGCACCGGCAGTTACCAGGTCCAGCTCCTCCGGTACGATGGCCAGCTCATCGGCACGGGCAACGACATAGTCTGAATAGCCCCCTCCACTGGCAGGAAAACCCACCATGCCCATAACCCGGTCGCCGGGCACCAGGGTAGTTACATCACTACCGACGGCGATCACTTCACCGGCGGCATCAAATCCCGGAGTCCATGGCAGGTGATCTTCAATCTGCCGCGCAACAAAGCCCAGCCCCTTGCGGGTTTTCCAGTCAATGGGATTCAGCCCGGCACCAGCTACCCTGAACAGCACCTCCTCGGCACCCGGCTCCGGGATATCGGAAGATTCAATCCGGAGCACGTCAGCGTCACCAAAGCGGTCGTAGATGACACGGCGCATGGCGTTGCCTGCATTGGATTCAGCGATGTTTTCCATGATGTTCTCCAGACAGCTTCAGGGACAGGACAGAATCATTTGTTCAGACTAGCAGAAACTTCACGGTGTGGTATCAGCGGCTGCATCAAAGCCGCGACCTCCCGGCACCATGGCGCCGCCGAGGATATCGGCAAATTCAGGAGGCATCCGTGTAGGCCGCTGACTCTTCATGTTGACACAGGCATGGGTAGATATCGCTCGCACCAACGTCTTACCGTCTGACTCCCGCACCAGCTGGAACTGGCGTGCTGAGCGAAAACGGCCGTCAAACCCGGTCAGCCAGGTACCCAGCACCAGGCGATCACCGGCGTTGGCGGCGGCCAGGTAATCAATTTCAGTGCGGGTAATAGCCATGGCCTTACCGGTTTTTTCATGCAGCTCCCAGGTCATTCCCAGGCTGTCGATATGGTGCCAGCTGATTTCCTCCAGCCAGCGCACATACACCACATTGTTGGCGTGCCCCAGCCTGTCGGTATCCTCAGCACGCACATCAATGGTCATGGTGAAGGGCTCAGGAAGATCCCAGCCCATCGGGTTGCCATTACTCATTGCTGTCTCCTCCCAGGCCCGGAATGGCGGATAACGCTAACCGGCCGATACGGTCGTTGTGAAGTGAACCAAAGTAGAGATAGCCATCATGGGGATTAACCGACGTAATCTCCTGCAAATGGCTACCACGGGTATCATGCAGGCTGGTAATGACCCCGCCCTCCTCATCCATTGCCACTACCAACCCGTACTGCTGGGGCTCAGGCAGGAAATAGTCCGGCAGTTTGGCCAGCAGATCCTTGAGCCAGGGCTGGCGGTGCATGGCGTCAACCTGAGGATTTCTCAGGGTGGGAAAAGCCACCCAGTAACGGCCTTCGTTGTCGACCGCCAGGTTATCGGGAAACCCCGGCAGATTGTCTGCAAAGACCTCCGCCTGACCGGGGTTACGGCCACCAATCCAGTACTTGAGAATACGATACTTCCAGGTCTCGTTGACCAGCACATAATCGCCATCCGGTGACACTGCCACTCCATTGGCGAAATGCAGATTACTCAGCAGAACCTCGGTTCGTTGCGTACGCGGATCGTAGCGCAACAGGCGACCATGGGGGCGCATTTCCAGTAAATCCATCCGGTAGTCCGGCAGACGGAAACGGGAGCTGGCGTCGGTAAAATAGATAACCCCGTCCGGGGCAATATCCACATCGTCGGTAAACCGGAAGGGCAACCCCTCCGCCTCCCGCGCCAGCACGGTTACAGTTTTGTCGGGCGCAATGGACAATAACCCCTTGATGGCATCCGCGACGATCAGATTACCCTGGCGATCAAACACCAGGCCCAGCGGCCGTCCGCCGGTATTCAGCCACTTCTCGACCCGCCCCTCGGGCCAGATCCGCGCAATCCAGCCGTCCTGAGTGCCGGTATAGAGCACACCGCCTTCGTCCACGGTGGTGTCTTCAGGGCCGTAGACCTCTCCCCTGGCCAGAAGATCGGCCAACCTCAGGCGCTCGTTCGGGGCCAGCTCACCGGTCAATGGCTGGGGCGACGGAGCTTTCCAGTACTGGCTGTTGATGGGTGAAGGAGACAACAGAAAACTGCCCAACACCAGAAAGACGATCAGCAAAGCTCCGAGAAGCCACTTCATAGAGGATGCCCGTTCCTGTCAGATACAATGTCGTCACCTTATCAGACACCCGCCCGGGGCTGAACTGGCGAGTGTCACTGATCCGCGAGGAACCGGCGACACAGCGCAGCGAAACTGTCCGGCTTTTCCGCATGCAGCCAGTGGCCCGTGCCGGCAATGATACGCAGGTCCGCATTGGGAAAACGCCGGCGGATATCCTCGCGATGCTTCTCCTGGATGTAAGCTGAATCAGCGCCCTTGATAAACAGGACCGGCCCCTCAAACGGGACCTCCCCCTCAGGCGCCTGGGCAAGATTCGGATAACACTGTTCAATCACTGGCAGGTTCAGCCGCCAGCGGTAGGGCCCGGGATACTCGTTACGCTCGTCGTCCGTCACCCGCACCAGGTTTTTCAGCAGAAACTGCCGGACACCAGGCTCTTCAACGTAATCAGACAGTACCCTGTCAGCATCCTGGCGCGACCGGATCGAGGCCAGATCCACAGACTTGAGGCCTTCCAGAACCACATCATGACGGGGGTGATAGGTCACCGGTGCAATATCCGCGACAATAATCCGGTCAACCCGGCCCGGGGCCTGGAGCGCCACCTGCATTGCGGTCTTGCCGCCCATGGAGTGGCCCAGTATCGAAGCCTTGTCCAGGCCCCGGGCATCCATATAGGCCAGTACATCATCCGCCATTGCCGGGTAGTCCATGGTATCCGTATGGGGCGAACTGCCGTGGTTGCGCTGGTCCAGAGCATGGACCTGCCACTGGTCCTGCAGCCGGCGGCTGATACCACCGAGATTATCCAGTGAGCCGAACAGGCCGTGCAGCAGGATCAGCGGCGGGCCGTCGCCGGTAACGCGGTAGTTGAGCTCAACACTCATGAACAGGATCTCCTGTGACACCGGTAAACCGTCTACATTACCATCGGTGGCTACAGGCACAAGGGGAAAGGGGCTCAGGGGCCATGAGGAACGGTCCCGGGCACAAAAAAGCCGGAGTTTCCTCCGGCATCAGGTCATAACACGTAATGCCTTCCGACCACGGTAGTCAGAAGGCTCAGCAGTAGTACATGCTGTTCAGGTATTCCGCCAGTGCGGCAATGTTGGAACGTTCGAGCTCGTTATGGGGAACAAAGATTTCCAGCTCCATGAAAACACCTCCTGTCTCAATCTGTTTGGGTGAGAATCCTCAGTAACTTAATGCTATCGTTGTTACAGTGATTAACCATTGACAGGCTGTCCCACAGGCTTGACATTTTGTATCAGCATGGATGAATTCGTGTTAACCATTGAACAAAGGTGACCGTGAACGCTCCACAGGCAGAAGCCACCACAACGCCACTGGTTGCAGCTTCAAGTACGCTGGCACTGGTTCACTACCTCGACCGGCAAGGGGTACTGGACGTCCCCGCCGTGGAGAGGATTACCGGCTTTCACCACGATGAACTGACCGATCCGGATCTTCGAATCCCCGCTGAACGCCACTACCGCCTGTGGGAATACGCCGAACAGGCCACCGGTGACCCGGCTGTGGGACTCCATGCCGGCCAGGTGATCGACCCGGAACGCATGGGACTGGTCGGCCACGTGTTCTTCAATTGCGACACCCTCGGCGAGGCCGTTACCCAGTATGTCCGCCTGCACCGGCTGATCAATGAGTCAGTCACACTGAGTTTCGAGCAGGCTGGCGACCTGGCCATTCTCACCTGGCAAGCGGATTCCCCTACACACTATTCTCGCCAGGATATGGACCGGACGCTGGCGGCCGCCCTGTGCCGCACCCGGCATTTCATTCACTCCTCCATCGTCGCCGAATGGGCCGAGATCGCGCATCCGGAGCCCTCCTATGGGAAGGAATACCAGCGCCTTCTGGGTGGAAGCATCTATTTTGGCTCGGGCACCACCCGTCTTGCCTTCAACAGCCGGCACCTGAGCCACCCGATCCCTCACCGCAATCCCTACGTGTATTCAGCGGTACTCAGACAGGTCAACACGCTGCTGGCCCGCCTCCAGAGCCGACGCACCTTTGGCCGCAAGATCCGCCGCCTGATCTCCCGGCAGATGGCCACCGAACGTATTGATGCCGACACGCTTGCCAGACAATGCCATATGAGCCGCCAGACCCTTTACCGGCGACTGAAAAAGGAAGGACTGGGGTTCCACGAACTGGTAGAGGAGATTCGCAAAGACAAAGCCCTGCGCTACGTGGCGGCGGACCATTACGCGCTGGGCGAAATTGCCTTTCTGCTGGGCTTTTCCGAGCTCAGTGCCTTCAGCCGTGCCTTCAAACGCTGGACGGGGATGGCCCCGGCCCAGTATCGGGCCCGCCACCAATCCAGCGAAGTCAGGGAAGCGCCAGAATGACTCTGCCCGACGTCTCCTGGTTCGCCCTCACTATAGGTCTGCTTTATCTGGCCGCTGCCACCTGCATTTACCGGATACTGATGACCTACCGCACGGCCCAGGGCGCGCTTGCCTGGGTTCTGGCATTGATCGGCCTGCCCTATATTGCGGTCCCCATGTTTCTGCTGTTCGGGCGCAACCGGTTCGGAGGCTATCTGAAAGCCCGGCGAATCGGCGATACCGCAGTCACCGATTTGCTGAATCGCTTCGAGCACCAGGCCGCGTCCATCAATCAGCAGGATCATGAGCATTTCCATGATGAACTCCAGGTGCTCTGCAAGCTGGGCCGGCAACCCTTCACCAAAGGCAACCAATGCGACCTGCTGAAGGACGGGGAAGCCACCTTCGACGCTCTGTTTGATGCCATGGAAAATGCTCGCCATTATATTCTTCTGGAGTTCTATATTGTCCGGTCCGACCGAATCGGTCAGCGCATCAAATCGATTCTGAAACGCAAACTTGCCCAGGGCGTGGAGGTGTGGTTTCTGTATGACGACATTGGCAGTGTCTGGTTACCGCGGAAATATCTCCGGGAACTGGCTGCCGCCGGAGCGAAGGTAGCTTCCTTCGGGGACGGTAATCTCCGCCGCATGCGGCTGCAGGTAAACTTCCGCAATCATCGCAAACTCCTGGTCTGTGACGGGGAAGTGGGATTTGTCGGGGGGATTAACCTTGGCGATGAGTACCTGGGCACGGCCATGGATGAGGAACCCTGGCGCGACAGCCACTGCCGCATTACCGGGCCGGCTGTCACCGGCCTGCAACTGGCATGGCTGGAAGACTGGAACTGGGCCAGCGAGGAGTTCCCCACCCTTAACTGGTCACCCTCCATGCCCTCAGGCGGGGATCAGGAAGTGCTTATTCTGCCCACCGGGCCGGCCGACACCTATGAAACCTGCACGCTGTTTTTTCTGAACTGCATTAACAACGCCCGCGAACGGATCTGGATCGCCTCGCCCTATTTCGTGCCAGATTTCCAGATCATGAATGCCCTGCAACTGGCGGCGCTCCGGGGTGTGGATGTGCGTATTATCATTCCGGAAAAATCCGACAATAGACTGATCAGGCTTGCGGCATACTCCTACCTGGTACAGGCCAGCCGGGCCGGCATTGCCATCTATCAGTACCAACAGGGTTTCATGCATCAGAAAATGGTTCTGGTGGACAACCGCTACGCAGCGCTGGGCACGGCCAATCTGGACAACCGCTCCATGCGGTTGAACTTCGAGATCACCGCCATCTTCACCGCCAGCGACTTTGTGGACGGTGTCGAGCGCATGCTGGAAGAAGACCTTTCCAGCTGTCGGCTAATGAGCGACCGCGACTACCGGGACCGCTCCATCCTGTTCCGCCTGGCCTGCAGAACCGTCCGGCTGGCGGCCCCGCTGCTCTGAAACCGGGCCCATGCCGTGGCACCGGTTTCGATGTGCCCATTTTCCGGACGGGAAGAATGTGAGAGTATGCCAGAACCATTGAGCCAGCATGCTGTAACGAAGCAGGACCATGACCACATTCAAGCCCCGCGAAACTCTGACCGAGCAGGTCGCACGCCACATTGAAAATCTCATCGCGTTTGGCCAGCTTCGCTCCGGCGAGCGCATCTACGAAAGTGCCATGGCGAAACAGATGGACGTCAGCCACGGCTCGATCCGCGAGGGTTTGTTGTTGCTGGAAAAACGCCACCTGGTGCAGAACGTGCCCCGCAAAGGAGCATTTGTTACGCCGCTGGATGAGTTTTTTGTGCGCAGTCTTTATGAAGTCCTGCAACTGTACCTGACCCATACCGGTCGCAAGCTGGTGCGGCAGTGGCAACCCGCTGACATGGACAAGCTCGAATCCCTTTATCAGCGCATGAAAGCCTGCCACGACAACAATAACCTGCTGGTTTTTCTGGAACTGGGCATCGAATACACTCAGGCCTCTCTGGCTTACGCCGACAACTATTTCATTGTTTCGGCGATTGAGGATCTGTGGCCATCCGCTAAACGCTGTGCCTTTGTCGCTTTTCAGCGTGGGGGGAATCGCGTGCTTGAAGACAACCTGGAGCACGTACGGGAATCCATCGACGCCATCCGGGCCCACGATGAAGAGCGCCTGACGGAGATCCTGGCAAAGTACGCTGAACAACAATGCCAGCAGGTACTTGAAGCCATTGGCACTACCCCTGCCACGGCATGACCCTTCCCTGTGCCCGGCCGGTCAGTCAAACAGGCGGGTAAACGAGAACCCCAGGCTCAGGTAGGCGCTCCAATCGTCCTCATTGTTGTAGGCCGTGGCAATCTGAAGCGGCCCAAGAAACGATTCAACCCCGGCGAACACACTGGCTGAGTGCAACAGATTGTTCCAACGGGCATCCCCCAGCGACGACCAGGCATTACCGGACTCAAAACCCACCCCGGCAAACCAGGGTACAAAGGGCCCACCGAACTCTTGCCTGGCAAAGACACTGGCAAGGGCGGCATCTTCACCGGCTACCTCCCCCTGACTGTATGCCGACAACCGGCGAAAGCCGCCCAGTAACACCGAATTCTCGATACCCGCAACACCACGGGTGACGGTATTTGCGAACAGAAGACCGGTGATGCTGGTCTTGTTCCAGCTTGCCGTACCCAGAGCCATTATCCGCACTGAATCAAAGTTGCGGTCAGAGCCCAGACCGGGACGTTCGATACGGCCCCGGATCCCCGCATAACCGCCGGATTCGGGAAGAAAGGTGTCATCCAGGGAATCATGCACCAGCCGCAGGCTTAGGCTGCCGCTCTGGATTGACCCCGAGGGCGCCACAGGCTCCCCCACCTGCTCGTCAACAGTGGCGTATCCGCGTTCATATTCAAGCCGGATCTCTCCATTGACCCCCAGCTCGGTCCCCACGGCAAGATCCACCTGTCGGGTGGTAATATCCACCTCGGTGATGCGCTCGCCTTCGCCGTCGAACGCGCTCAAGCTCTCCCGGGAGTATTCTCCACCGACGGTCACGAACCGCTTGAATCCGTAGTCCAGAGGCTGGAACCACTCGGTCCTCACCCAGGGCTCGGTACCCAACTGGAGCCCGGTGGTCCATTCACCGCCAAGAGCGTTAAGTTCGGTCATGCGCAATGACGTCGCCAGATTAAAGCGGGTTTCGTTCTCGAAGTTGTCTTCGTAGTTGAGGCCGAAAGAAAGATAGTTCGGCCCCCAGCTTTTCTCACGCACCCGGATAACAAGGTCAGTGCCACCAGAGTCCGATGGTGCCAGGGAGTAGGAAACGGTCTCGTAATAGCCCAGACCGTAGATGCGCTTGAGATCCTGCTCAAGCCTGTCCACATCCAACGGTTCGCCGGTTTTCTGGTGTATGCGCTGGCGCAGGAAATCGCCCGCCAGGCGAGACTTATCATCAACGCGGATGTCGGTAATCAGGCCGGGGCTGAATGAGCGTGCCTTCACACGGCTACGGAACTGGATCCACTGCTCGTCGCTTACACTCAGGTGGCGAAGCTGGCCGGCATGTTCGCGGGCACCACTGGCGCCCAGCTCAAACAGCGCAAGTGACTCGTAGAAATCCGCCGAGGACAATCCCTCCAGATCAGGCCGGATGATGATGTCCTGGTCTGTCAGCAGTTCCAGCTGCTGTTCGGTATTCTGCCGGGTCATCATGGTGGTGAGCTGCCCAACCACCGAAAAGGCCTCCCGAATCTCATCCCGTTCCAGCAGCGGGTCCGTAATGTCGACCGCGATGATGATTTCGGCACCCAGATCCCTGGCCACACTGACCGGCAAATTATTGGCCACGCCGCCGTCGACCAGCAAACGCCCGTCCAGGCTGACCGGCGCATAGACCCCGGGGATACTCATGCTGGCCCGAATTGCCTCAGAAAGATTGCCCTTACCAATGATGACCTGATCCCCGGTCTCCAGATCCGTGGCAACCGCACGAAAAGGGATCGCCAGCTTGTCAAAATCCTCTACCAGTGAGGCGCTGCGGGTAAGTTCGTTGAGAATGAAACCAAGGTTCTGGCCGGCAATAATGCCGCCCCCAAGATGAAGCCCGTCCAGGCGTACACCAAGACCCGGCGCCACCGGAAACCGCCAGTCCTGTCGCTTTCGTCTGACAGGTTTGTAGGCACGGCCGGGGTCATCGCGAAAACTCGAGACCCAGTCCATATCGATAAAACGTTCTTCGATTTCATGAACGTCCATACCCGAGGCGTAAAGTGCGCCGACGGCCGAGCCGGCACTGGTGCCCACCACGATATCCACCGGTATTTTCAGTTCTTCCAGCACACGCAGCACACCTACATGGGCCATGCCCTTGGCGCCACCACCGCTGAGCACCAGCCCTACCTTTGGCCGCCCGGCATCAGCCAGCGCCGGCATTCCCGCCAGAACTGCAACCATCAGAACCAGTAATCTCAATGCTGACATCATCCCGCCTGTAATTTATTGGTCGTCCTTGCGGTCGTCATCTGCCAGCGACAGGTGGGATACATCTGGGACGACCGGTGGCGGCAGGTCTCGCTTGACGCCCAGTTCGGTGCCCGGCGGCGCCAGTGTCCAGTCGTCCAGATGCTGGAACATCGGGGCCGGCGCCTCCCTGTGCTCCTCAAGTGTTACGCCGACCGGGTCCAGAGTCAGACCGGAACCGGACAGGATCGCATCAACCTTCTCACCAGCCACCGGCAAGCGATCGCCCGGTTCCACAGCCACTGACGAGGCAGGTTTATCGGCGGCCGCCGTCTGTTCTGCTGCAGGTTGACGTGGTGCCTGCTCAGGTTGAGACTGTGCCCGGGGCTCGGGTTCTGGCACCGGGCGTGCGGGAGGCGGCGGAGCCGTGC
>JAWWAM010000017.1:0-17170 GCA_033721715.1 Marinobacter sp. | reverse complement strand
GAACGGGCGTCTTGTAGTGGTACAGACCATCGACGGCAAAGTGCTTGCTTTCAATACCAACGGTGGCGACAAGGCCTGGCAATACGACAGCGACGTGCCAGTACTGTCCATGCGGGCTGCGGCATCACCACTGGTGGGTGCAGACCTGGTTCTGGCGTCGCTGGCCAACGGCAAGCTGATGGCGATTTCGACCGAGTCCGGGCAACCGGTATGGCAATACGAAGTTGGCCAGCCCCAGGGGCGTACCGAGCTGGAAAGGCTGGTGGATGTTGCCGGCGAGCCACTGATTCTGGAAAGTGCGGCCATGGTGGTGGGTTATCAGGGCAAACTGGCCCTGGTTGACCTGCAAAGCGGCCAGGAAATCTGGAGCCGGAAGGAATCAAGCCTGCAGTCTCCCATGATCGGCGATGGCAATATTTTTGTAGCCGGGGCGAATGGTGATATCACCGCCTACCGCGGCTCTGATCGCCGCGAATTGTGGGTGCAGGACAGATTGTCCTGGCGTCAGCCCACCCAGCCAATCGTGTTTGGCGACTATCTGCTGGTTGGCGACTACGAAGGTTATATCCACATGCTGTCTCTGGAGGACGGTAGCCTTCAGGGCCAGCTTGAGTTTGACGATGAAGGTTTGCGAGTGCCTTTTCAGCGCTTGCAAGACGGAAATCTTCTGGTTTACGGCAATAGCGGTAAAATGTCTGTTCTTAAAATCCGGGAGCGCGACTGAGCGCTCCTTTCCGGCCATATCGCTGTGAAGCGCTGGCCCTGTTTACTGTGTAGCGAAAGATTATGACCCCTGTAATTGCACTTGTCGGGCGTCCCAACGTTGGCAAGTCGACACTGTTTAACCAGATGACGCGATCCCGGGATGCGCTTGTAGCGGATTTTCCCGGCCTGACCCGTGACCGTAAATACGGCGAGGGCAATTACGAGGGGCAACGGTTTATTGTCATTGATACCGGCGGACTTACCGGCGGCGAGGAAGGTCTCGATGCGGAAATGGCCCGGCAATCCATGCAGGCCGTTGAAGAGGCGGATATCGTGCTGTTCCTGGTGGATGGCAAGTCCGGCCTCAATGGTGGTGACGAGCTGATTGCTGACCACCTGCGAAAAACCGGCAAGCAGGCGCACCTCGTCGTTAACAAGACGGACGGCCAGGACCCTGACATTGCTGCCTCTGATTTCCATGGCCTTGGTTTCCAGTCGACCTTCCTGATCGCGGCTTCCCACAACCGTGGCATCCGTTCGATGCTTGAGGAGTTGCTGCCCTCGGAAGAGGAGCGGGAAGCCCAGGACAGGGCAGATAAGTACCCCGGTATCCGGATCGGGATTGTCGGTCGTCCGAATGTGGGCAAATCCACCCTGGTTAATCGTATGCTGGGTGAAGACCGTGTTGTGGTGTTTGATATGCCCGGCACCACCCGGGACAGTGTGTACATCCCCTATGAGCGGATGGACCACCAATACACGCTTATCGATACCGCCGGCGTGCGCCGTCGCAAGAACGTCAGTGAAACGGTGGAAAAGTTTTCCATCATCAAGACGCTGCAGGCAATCGACGATGCCCACGTGGTTATTCTGGTGATCGATGCCCGGGAAGGCCTGGTGGATCAGGACCTGCACCTGATCGGCTTTGTGCTGGATGCTGGCCGTTCTCTGGTCATTGCGGTCAACAAGTGGGATGGCATGGACCCGGAAGACAAGGCGAAGGTGAAGGAACAGGTTCAGCGTCGCCTGGACTTTCTCGATTACGCCGACAAGCATTATATTTCCGCACTTCACGGTTCTGGCGTTGGCGTGATGTACGACTCGATCCACGCCTGCTACGAATCCGCGATGGCCAAGTGGCCAACGAACCGCCTCACTGCGATTCTTCAGGATGCGACCGCACAGCACCAGCCGCCATTGGTGCAGGGACGCCGCATCAAGCTCCGTTACGCTCACCAGGGTGGCTCCAACCCTCCGGTTATCGTTGTGCACGGCAACCAGACAGATGCGTTACCGGGTGCCTACAAGCGCTATCTGGAGAATACCTTTCGCAAGGTGCTGAAGGTAGTTGGCTCACCCATTCGCTTTGAGTTCCGTTCCAGCGAGAACCCGTTTGCCAACAAGGTGAGCCGGCTGACGCCCCGCCAGAAGGTCAAGCAGGATAATGACATCAAGAAAGGGCGGCCGGTCAAGAAAAAAGCGAGAATGAAGAGCAAGAAACGCTGAACCTGCCAGGGCAGGGCTGACCGTCAGATCAGCCCTGCGTCCTCCACCTGCTTGGCCTGGACTGCGGTGAGGGCGATGGTAAAGACAATATCTTCCACCAGTGCTCCCCGCGAAAGGTCATTCACCGGTTTCCTCAGGCCCTGAAGCATCGGGCCGATACTCACGACGTTGGCACTGCGCTGGACGGCCTTGTAGGTTGTATTACCAGTGTTCAGATCCGGAAAGATAAACACCGTGGCCTTGCCGGCAACCTTGCTGTTCGGTGCCTTGCTTTTGGCAACGCTCTCTATGGCGGCGGCGTCGTATTGCAGGGGGCCGTCAATCAGCAGGTCAGGGCGCCTCTCCCGGGCAATCCTGGTGGCTTCGCGCACCTTGTCCACATCCTTGCCACTGCCGGACTCACCGGTGCTGTAGCTGATCATTGCCACCACCGGTTCAATCCCAAAGGCTTCCGCGGAACCGGCACTCTGGATGGCTATATCCGCCAACTCTTCAGCGTTCGGGTCCGGATTGATGGCACAGTCCCCGTAAACCACCACCTGCTGTGGCAGCAGCATGAAAAAAACCGACGACACAACCTTGGCATGGTCGTGGGTCTTGATAAGCTGCATTGCCGGGCGCACGGTGTTGGCGGTGGTATGGACAGCGCCGGAGACCAGACCATCTGCCTTGTCTTCGGCAACCATCATGGTGCCCAGAACCACATTGTCTTCCAGCATCGCCTCAGCCATGTCGGGAGCAAGTCCTTTGTGCTGTCGGAGCTTCACCATGGGCTCGATGTAGTCTTTGCGAACCTCGGCCGGATCGATGACTTCCATGTCTTCGGGCAGTTCAAGCCCCTGGGACTGGGCGACATTGGCGATATCGTTACGGTCCCCCAGCATGATGCAGTGGGCCAATCCCCGTTGGTGGCAAATAATCGCAGCCTGGACCGTGCGGGGTTCATTACCCTCGGGTAAGACGATGCGTTTGGCAGCAGCCCTGGCACGCTCCGACAGCAGGTAGCGGAAAGCCGGGGGGGATAGCCGGGTCTGACGGTCCACTTTCAGGTGCTCTCGGAGCCATTCGGCGTCGATGCGGCTGGCGACGGCTTCCATGGCCTTCTCAATCCGGTCCGGATCGTCCACGGGGATAGCTGGCGAAAGGTTGGCCAGCCGGTGAGCGGTTTCATAGGTGTTGGTTTCAGCCCGCATCACCGGGAGACCGGTTTCGAGCGCACGGCGGCAAAGATCGACCACTCTGTCGTCGGGCATCAGTCCGCCGGTAAGCATCATGCCCGCCAGGGGGACGCCATTGAGGGCGGCAACCGCGGTGGTCACGATAATGTCTTCACGGTCTCCGGGAGTCACCATGAGTGTTCCGGGTTTGAGTGTGTCCACCATGTTGCGGATGGTACGCGCACTGACCGTTACCTTCTGGACCCGCCGTGTATGCATTTCGCCTTCGTGGAGCACTTCCGAATTCATTTCACGGACAAGATCTGATACCCGTGGCGCCAGAAGTTCCGGTTGCCATGGGATGACAGCAAGCAGCCGGTAGCGGCCCTGGCTGAAAACCTTGCAGGCCTGGCCGTAGTCAACGGTTTCTTCTGGGGCCCGGGAATTAACCCGGGGCGTGAATTCCGACTTTTCCGGCTCACCCACTTTATTGAGAACCACACCAATGACTTCCGGGTCGCCCGGGCTTGAGAACAGGCGGGCGTAGAAATCCAGTTCTTCGTCCAGGGTTTTCGGGTCGGTATTGCCGGGCGTGCTTACGAGAACAACCTCAGAACCCAGGTTACGGGCAACTTCCACGTTCAGCCTTGCGATATAGGCTTCGCTGCGATCCGGAACCAGGCCTTCGATGATGACCACATCAACGGTTTTGGCCACCTTCTGATATTCGCCTACAATCGTCTCGAGCAGTTGGTCGGCCTTGCCGGTGTTGAGAAGCTTCTGCGCCTCCTTGAGGCTCATGGGCTCGGGAGGTTCAAGATGGCTGCGGGCACGCACAAATGCTACAGACGTATCCTCACCACGATTATGGTGGGCTTCACCCTCATGGACGGACTGGCGAAAGGGCTTGTAGAACCCCACGCTGACACCCACCCGTTCGAGGGCGCGGAGGAGCCCCAGGCATACAGATGTCAGCCCGGAGTTCATGGAAGTGGGGGCAATATAAAGGTTCTTTGCCATGACAGGCTCCGTGCGTTGATTCGTGATTAGCCGACCATTCCGGGCCTGACTGAAGCCAGGGCTTCGCGGGCAATCACCAGTTCTTCATTGGTGGGTATGACCATGACACGGAACCGGCTGTCGGCTCCCTCGATCCGGCCATCGCTGATGCTGCCGTGGTGGCTGTTCAATTCGCTGTCGATTGTGAACCCGAAAAGGCCCAGGTGTCCCAGTGTTTTCTTTCGCACCAGGCTGCTGTTTTCCCCGATCCCACCCGTAAATACCAGGGCATCGAGGTGGCTCAGGGAGGCCATCATGGCGCCTATATAGCGGGCCAGGCGGAAGCAGAATACATCAATGGCCGTCTGCGAGGGCTCATGGCCATGGTCGGCCAGCTCGCATAAGGAACGCATGTCGTTGGTCTGGCCTGACAGCCCTAACAGGCCGCTATCATTGTTCAGCAACCGGTGAACCTCCTGTGAGTCCACGCCCTTATTGGCCAGGAAATCGAACAGGCCCGGGTCTATATCACCACTGCGGGTGCCCATCACAAGACCTTCCAGCGGGGTAAGCCCCATACTGGTATCAACGCTGTTACCATCACGAATGGCCGTAATGCTGCATCCGTTGCCAAGGTGAGCAGAGATAATCGAGGTGGTAGCGGGTGTTTTACCCAGCCTCCGCGCGGCTTCACTGGCCATAAACTGATGACTGGTGCCATGAAATCCGTAACGCCGTACTCCCCAGTCCCGGTATAGACGCAGGGGAACAGCATAAAGAAACGCTCTCTGAGGCAGGGTCTGGTGGAAGGCGGTGTCGAATACTGCTACCTGGGGGATGCCGGGAAAGAGGGAAGTGGTCGCTTCAATTCCGGCCAGGTTAACGGGATTGTGGAGTGGAGCAAGGCCCGCGCATTCCTTTATCGCCTCAAGTACGTCGTCTTTGATCAGGGCGGCCTCACGAAAGGTCTCTCCGCCGTGGACAACCCGGTGGCCGACGGCCGCAGGTTCGGTGTCCAGCAGCCCGCTGTCCTGAAGTGTCTCTACCAGGGCTTTCAACGCTTCCCGGTGGTCGGCTCCGGCTGCCAGCTCAATCCGTTCCTTGCGGCCCTTCAATGTGGCAAAGGCATCGTCTTTGCCGAGCCGCTCAGCCAGACCGCTGGCCAGCTTGTTCAGGTGTTCGTCAAACAGGGCAATCTTTAGTGATGAACTGCCACAATTGACGACAAGTATTGGTTCTTCCATTTCCAATCCGTTTTAATCAGTGGCTTCTTAGCGAACGCGGTGGTTGGTTCTGAGCCAATCCCGAAAGTCTCGCTCTGGTAAAGGGCGGCTGTAGAAATAGCCCTGAGAGTAGTCGCAGCCTTCCTTTTGTAGGAAGTGGGTCTGGGCTTCGTCTTCGACGCCCTCGGCAATCACCCTCAGCCCAAGGCTGTGGGCCATATTGATGATTGCTTTGACCAGGGCTGCATCGTCCTGCTCCTTCATGACATCCTGAATAAAGGACTTGTCGATTTTCAGGGTATCAAAGGGATAGCTCTTCAGATAGCTGAGCGCAGAGTAGCCGGTGCCGAAATCATCCACTGAGAGGCGAATTCCGGACTGATCCAGTTGGCGGAGTATATCGGCCGTTTCGATGGTGTTGTCGAGTATCAGGCGTTCAGTGATTTCCAGCTCCAGTTGCTGGGGCTCCAGGCCGCTGGTCTCCAGCGCATTCATAACCGTGTAGATAAACCCGGGATCCCGGAACTGGCGGGGAGAGACATTCACCGATATGCCGATACTGGTGCCGGTGGTCTCCTTCCAGCGCATGGCTGCAAGGCAGGCTTCGTGCAGAACCCATTCGCCAATTGGTGTAATCAGGCCGGTTTCCTCGGCCAGCGGGATAAAACGGTCGGGCATGACCATGCCCAGGCCGGGACTGTTCCAGCGCAGAAGTGCCTCTGCAGAGCATAGTTCGCCGGAATCGGTATGAACAATCGGCTGGTAGTACAGCTCGAATTCCTCCTGCTCCAATGCCCGACGCATCAATGATTCCATCTGCAGTCGTTCGTGGGAGACTTCGGTCATCTCCGGAGCAAAGTGTGCGTAGGCGCTCTTGCCCTTGTGCTTGGCCTGGTACATGGCGGCATCGGCATGCTGCAGCAGGGTGCCGCTGTTATCAGAATCATTGGGGAAGATGGCGATGCCAATACTGGTGGTGACAAAGACTTCCTGGCCGTTGAGCAGGTAGGGCGGGGCAAAGGTCTTGAGAATGCGCTCCGCGACCTGGGAAGTGGCTTCAGGCCCGGTCAGGCCGGGCAGAATTACCAGGAACTCATCGCCGCCGAGCCGGGCCACGGTGCTGGTGCCGCGAAGGCAGCTGGAGATTCGCCGTGCCGCTTCAATCAGCAGGTTATCACCGGCGTCATGCCCGAGGGTGTCGTTGATGTGCTTGAAGTTGTCCAGGTCAAGAAACATGACGCCGACCAGGGAACTCTCTCGCCGTGCCTGGGCCAGTGCCAGTTTTAGCCGGTCAAGTGCCAGCATGCGGTTGGGAAGGCCGGTGAGGATGTCGTAATTCGCCTGCCGCAGGAGCTGTTGTTCGTAGCGTTTGCGGATACTGATGTCCTCGCCGAGGATGAGGTAGCCGGTGGCCTCTCCTTTCGAATTCTTGATCGGGGTGACGATCAGCTGTTCCCAGAATCGTTCCCCGTTCCTTCGAACGCTGTTTATTTCGCCCTGCCAGACACCGACACGCTGGACCTGGAGCCGGATCGACTGCCACAACTGCCGGTTTTCGCGGTGGGCGTGCGCTTCCTCCGAAAGTACGCCAGGGTGCTTGCCTAGGATTGTTTCCGCGTCGTAACCGGTCAGCTGGGTAAACTTCTGGTTTGCAAACTCAATGCGCCACTGCCGATCACAGATAAGCACCGACGAGGGGCTTTGTTCGATCGCCTTGGAGAATTTGCGGATTTCCTCAGCGTCCCGTTCCTGCCGTTCCAGATCGTCGTTCAGTCGTTCCCGCATCTGGTTGATAGCATCGGTGACCTGGGCGAGTTCGTCATTGCGATTCAGCGACGTATCCGGTCGGTCCAGCTGCAGTGGCCGGGAGAGATTGTTGAGGGAGAAGTTGCGGGCATAATTGGCCATGGTGCTGAGATGCCGGGCAACAAAATACTGGAAGATCCAGATGATCAGTATTGATACAAAGAAGGTTTTGAAAAACTGGGTCGTCAGGACCACCACCACCTTGCGCCGCATGTCCGAATAGACCCGCTTCAGATCGGCGGTAACGGTCAGCTGGCCGAGAGTAAACATGTCATCACCCTGATGGCTCAGGTCGAAGGTGTGGGTGGTGGTTGTGGTGTCTCGGGGGATCTCGCCCATGACCAGTTCCGAGTCGGGCTCGATCTTGAGCCGGAGGTGGACGATGTCCGGAAGGCTCAGTATGCCCTCAAGCTGGGTTTGAAGCAGTTTCTGGTCGAGCGCCCAGAGGCTTCGGGCAAGGCTGGAGGTATAACCGGTTTCGATGACTTTCATGCGCCGGTCAATCTGGGAAAGATCCTTGCGATAGTCGGAGTAAATCTGGGCCGCAGATGAAATCAGCGTGAACAGGGAACTGAACAGCAGGATATACGCAAGCAGCCGGAAGGACAGCGGCGACCCGGTTCTAAATCGTTGCAGGCGAGTCAAAAGTTTTTGCATGTCCTATATACTTCGGTCGCCCTGGGGACGTTGGTTGGAAATGGTGAAACTGTGCTCTCAGGACTATAGCAGCAGTTTCTCGCAAATGCCTTGCAAATACAGGAAAAACCGAAAGAAATGTGTCCCGGTTCAGGGTTTTAGCGGATGTGTCGCCGGTATAGCCGTTGACTCAGATCAATATGTGACAGGGGCGGCGGGGGTAATCTGGGCATAGTTAATCAGGTTTGTCAGGAGAATGTGACTATGTATACCGACGCAGTTGTAATCGCAGGCATCGTAACCGTTTTACTTATGGTGGGGTTCTTTGTCGGGGTTGGGATTTTCGTATTCAAGGATTCAAAGCATCAGCTTGGCGACCACGGAAGGCATTCAGAACCTTCAGCTCAGAACGGTCACAAGCACTAACGAAGAAGGTGGGAAGTTGGCGTCCCCTAGGGGGTTCGAACCCCTGTTGCCGCCGTGAAAGGGCGGAGTCCTAGGCCACTAGACGAAGGGGACGCATCGCTTCAAAACCTTGCCTCGTCGAGGTGGCGCGTATATTAAGTAAGGAGTTCCGGGCTGTCAAACGGTTTTTTGAAAAACTGTCAGTGCCCGTTCAGGCAATATTTGAGTTCCGAACCCAGATTGTCGAACACTGCAAGTTCGCCCTGGGATTCATAAAGCCGGAAAATGGCAGAGCTGGCTTGACGGTGTTGCGGCTGCAACTGACTCAGCACCTTGTCCTTCTGAGCGCCCACCAATGCTGCCAGCAATACTTCATACCGGACTTTGTTCTCGCCTGCGCAGAAGTGAAAGTGAGCCTCCCTCGACAGCCGCTCCGGCATGCCATGCGCCTTGAAAACCCGGGCGGCACAGCGGGCGTATTCAGAATTCACCGTGGAATAGGTTTCGGTGAGCCCGTCAGTCTCTACCATCCCGAGCAAAGCATCGATGCGCTTTGCACCCTCCTCACTCAGACCTGGCAGCGTGGTTTTCAGGACGTCGCCGGATAATCCCCGGGCCGCGAGCTGCAGGACCGTTACGTACTCGCTGGTGATCTGGCTGCAGGACTCATAACTCTGTTCGGTCCCTGAGGCGGGGGCCGCAAGGGTGAAGACAAGCAGGCCGGAAATGCCGGCTGTCAGTGAAGCCAACCTCATTCGGCCACCTCAGTATCTGGTTGCATCGGCAAGGGCGGGGCCGAGATCGGGAAAGCGGAACCTGAAACCTTCGGCCTGGAGCCGGGCGGGTATCGCCATTTGCCCGGTCAGCAGCAGCCGGGACATTTCTCCCAGGGCGATTTTCAACACCAGGGCCGGCGCGGGGAAAATTGCCGGCCGGCCGAGAACGCCGGCAAGGCACTTGGTGAACTGCCGGTTGGTTACCGGGTTGGGGCTAACCACATTGTAGGCACCCCCGGCGGTATCCGTCTCCATCATCCAGACCAGGGCTGCGACCACATCGTCACGATGAACCCACGGCATATACTGCTCACCGCTGCCAAGCCGACCTCCCAGCCCAAGCTTGAATGGCGGCAGCATACGCTGCAGAAATCCTCCTCCGGGCCCGGCAACAACCCCGGTGCGGGAGAGACATACTCTCACTCCGGCAGGTTCCAGTCGCAGGGCGGCCTGTTCCCAGTCGCTGCACAGCCGATGGGTAAATTCATCGTGGGGCGGCGTGTCTTCGATGACCTGATGGTTGCTGCCCTGATCACCATAGAATCCCACGGCCGAACCGGATACCAGCACAGCCGGAAGCATTTTCCAGCTTCTTATAACCTCAACTAGCTGGTCAGTAAGGGCTATGCGGCTGTCCCTGAGCGCCTGCTTGCGCGCTTCCGACCATCGTTTATCAGCTATGCCTTCTCCGGCAAGGTTGATAACGGCCTCAAAACCTCCGTTTCCCCGCAGCTCATCGAGGCTGGCCACGGCGTCCACCCGGCCACAGACGGCCTGAACGTTGTGTGTCGGCTGTCGGCTCAGAACGGTAAGGGCATGTCCATCTTCAGTCAGTTTCTGGCACAGGGACTGGCCAATGAATCCGGTGCCTCCGGTAATCAGTATCCGTTTTCCCACGATAATCCACTCCTTACCTGAATTGCCGGTGCCAGCGCATGAGGGGGAACCTCGCCATTGATTATTATGCCGGCTGCTTCTGCCGTTCAAGCTCCTGGTTCACGACATCACGGATTGCGTGGCCCAACTGCGGGTTTTCCCCAATCGGTGGGGCCAGGGTAATGGAGACGTTATGGGTGGCCTGGAGCTCCTCTATCATGGCGGGTACGTCTTTTCGGAGGTGGCGGCCCGCGGCCAGAAACAGTGGAATGATGGTAAATGTAGCGATACCTTCTTTCCTGCCTTCGGAAATAATGGTTTCAAGTGATGGCTCCGCCAGTTCCATGTAAGCGATGCGCGAGCCGGCTACGGATTCCAGCGTGGGCGTGGCGAGCTTTTCAAAGGTCTGGCACCAGCGCTGGTCGCTGCTTCCGTGCGCAAGTAGGATGATTCTGGGCTCAGTGTTCATGGGCACTCCTGATAGGACCAATAGTCTGGTAGTTATCTTAAATTGTAGCAGTGTCGGTACCCAGGCCGGCGTTTAACATTGAGACAGGGTAGATCATATGTTCGATTGGAAAGAGATTCTGGATTTCTGGTTTGGTGAACTGGATGAACACGGACTGCCAGACAGTGAGCACCGCAACCGCTGGTTTCGCCCCTCTCGCGCATTTGATCAGGAGATACGTCGCCGCTTCATATCCATGGTGCTGTTTGCTTCTGAAGACGGGTTGCGCCACTGGAGAAGTGTGCCGGGGGGCGCATTGGCCGAGATTATTCTGCTGGACCAGTTCACGCGGCAGATTCACCGGGGCGGGGCCCTGGCGTTCGACAATGACAAGCTGGCGATCAAACTGTGCAAAAGCGCCATGCGTAGCGGGCACGACATGGTATTGCCGGCGGTGCAGCGGGCTTTTCTCTATATGCCGCTGCAGCATTCTGAAAAAAAGGAAGACCAAGATCTTTCTGTGGACTGTTACGAGCAGTTGGCTTCAGCCACCGGGGGAATTGCCGGGGACTTCATGGAAAGTTTCCTTCAATCGGCCCGGGATCACCGGGAAATTGTCGAGAGGTTTGGTCGATTCCCCCACCGGAATAAGGCACTGAACCGCAAGTCCACCCCTGAAGAAGAAATCTATCTGGAGTCGGGAAAGCGTTTCGGCCAATAGCGTCGATTGACCCGGGGTAAACGGAAGTGCCAATTTCATCAATGTTTCGGGGCGCGGGATACGTCAGAATTTACAAAAACCAACAATAATCCCAGCCCGGGCTGTTTCGCCTCATGTGCAGCAGTCACGGGCCGTCGAAACAAGGAATACAGGTCATGGAACAGGCACAAATGTCTGAGGCTAGTGCCCGCAGGGAGTTGCCAGAGAACCGATCGCTTCGTCAGTCCATCCGTTACAGCGGGCGCAAGGCCTCCCGGGCCAAGAGCGAGATGCGCCGCCTTGAAATTCTGGAAGCCACCTTACGGATCGCCGCCCGCGACGGTCTTCGAGGTATCAAACACCGGGCGGTGGCTCGTGAAGCGGGCGTGCCTTTGGCTGCGACCACCTACTATTTCCGCGATATCCACGAACTGATCAGCGATTCATTCATGCTTTTCGCCGAGAAGGCGAGGGATAATCTGGACAGCTTCTACGACACCATTCACCTGGTGCTTGATACCATTCCTGCCCAAACCCTGCGTCGTGGTGGGTTCCAGCGTCGGGAGCTCGCCTCACGCCTCTCTGTTATCTCCACTGCCTACCTTTATGACCAGTTCACCAGGCGCCGGGAGCAGGTCCTGGCCGAACAGGTTTTCCTGCTGGAAGCCCTGAGGGACGATCGCCTTGCGGGGCTTGCACGAAACTACTGGGAGGCATGGACGGCAGGCCTGAGGCAGATCCTTGAGCGGCTGGATTCGCCCGCACCGGCCCGGGACGCTACGCTACTGGTGAATGTCACGCTGGGGATGGGCTACGACAGCCTGCTTAATGGCAAAGAAGTGGATTATTCTGTGCTTGCAGAAACGGTCGAGCAGGTTATTGGGCTGGTTCTGGCTTGCCCAACAGAAAACTGAGAAACAGCTCGACAAAAACAGTTGACGGGGGAGGATGAATCCGTAGAATACGCCTCCGTTGATCAAGCGGGAATAGCTCAGTTGGTAGAGCACAACCTTGCCAAGGTTGGGGTCGCGAGTTCGAATCTCGTTTCCCGCTCCAATTTACGATCAGCCCGGATTTATCCCCCCTATATTTTTCCTGATGCAGTTTTTTCAGAGCCCGAATGGGAAGGTTTCAGGCATTCCTGGCGCCGTCTCCGATTCCAGGGCATCAACCGCTCGTGTCTCATCAATCCAGATATACTCGTCGAACTGTTGCGCCACCGATGCATTGAAGTAGTGGCTTGCCATTTCAGTTTCCGGGCGATAGATGACGCCGATGGCCCGCTCAAGTCTGGGCTGATTCAAGTTTGCTATTAACGCTTTGCTGGCATGGCGTAATGGCAGGAAAAAGGCTTTCTTGCCGGTGTCATGACACACACGTTCGATACTGCCCGGCGCGGACGGCACGACGTTCTTTATTTCCATTGGTGCGCCCCAGTCAGCTGCCGCTGCGACCGTGCCCTGATGGGTACCGAACCCGATCAGATAGGCGCTGTCACCAAAGTGCCGGCGGCACAAAGAGCCTACGTTGATCTCGCCGCGGTTGCCCATTTCCGTGGCCTCCGCGTTCCCCAGGTGAGAATTGTGGGCCCAAACGACGGCCTTGCTGTCAGGGCCGTGGAAATCAAGCAGATTCTGAAGCGTATCGAACATGTGCTGATCCCGCAGATTCCATGATTTGACCGAGCCTTCATACATGGAGCGATAATAACGCTCTGCATCTTTCACTAATCGGGCATTGGATATCGCGTCAAGGAATTTGCGACCGTCGTGAACCGAATACTCCAGTCGCTTCTGCATCAACGTATTCAGCATTGCGACGACTTCCTGCTCACAATTTTCATGCTTCGTGGAAAGGGCAATCCTTCCATAGGTTATCGGGTCCCTTTCCCAGGGCGTCAGGCAGCCGTAGCGCCTGCGGGCGAGATCCGCCATTTCCTTGTCCACCTGTTCCAGGTATCCGATGATGGCATTGATAGAGGAGTGGAGGCTGTAAAGATCCAGGCCATAGAACCCCGCAACCTTATCCGCGCTTTTTGCCTGCCGATTGTGGCTGCGTAGCCATTGAACAAACTCCAGCACCTGGCGGTTCGCCCACATCCAGGTCGGAAAGCGTTTGAAAGTTGGTTCTTCCGTGGGCTCGGTTCGGGTTTCACGAACATAATGATCCACCTGCGCGGCATCAGGCCAGTCCGCCTCCACAGCAACGAACCGGAATCCTTTCCTTTCGATCAGCTCTCGGGTAATGCGTGCACGCATTTCGTAGAATTCGGCAGACCCATGGGTGGCTTCCCCCAATAGCACCAGCCTTGAACTTCCGATCCGTGCCATCAGGCCGTCAAGCTCAACGGTTTCGAGTGAAGGGATGGTAATCGCCTCTTTCCTGATCTGCTCTGAAAGCAGGTGGGGATCGCTGGCTTCCTCCCGGGTGGACGCGCTCCCCCGGTCTTCTTTATCTTGCCACCCCTGTTCACCGATCAGAGGGACAAACCTGACATCCCCGAGTTTTTCGGTCTCTGTTTCGTCGTCGCTGGTGCGGGTAATACGTAACAGTTGCTGGTAATGGAGACCGGGGCCGGCAGGAATGACCAGCCGCCCACCTATGGCCAGTTGTCTGACCAGCGCCTGTGGCACACGCGGAGCTCCAGCCGTAACGACAATGGCATCAAAAGGGGAGTGTTCCGGCCAGCCCAGGGTTCCATCACCACAGAGAACCGTGACGTTGTTGTAGCCTTGTTTCGACAGGCGTTCCTGTGCCAGATTTGCCAGCAACCGGTGCCGTTCCACCGTAAAAACCTTTTTCGCAATCCTGGAGAGCACAGCTGCCGCGTAGCCAGAGCCGGTCCCAATTTCCAGTACGGTATCATCGGGCTTGAGCTGCATGGCCTCTGTCATCAGGGCGACAATATAGGGCTGGGAGATGGTCTGTCCTTCTTCAATCTGTAAAGGCCGGTCCTCGTACGCAAATGCAGCCTGATCTGGCCTGACAAAAGCTTCTCTCGGAACTTCCTTCATTGCCTCCAGGACCCGTTGATCCATGATTCCCCTGCTTGCCAGCGTGTGGAGGAATACCTGTTTGTCGTCGCGGAGATCGTTCTCTGTGCTCATGTCGCCTCCCTTGCAGCGTTAACGCACCGTTCTCGGGTATACTCCCGAATTCCGTCACTGCATTTGATTACGTTAGGGGAGTCCTCATGCGGGTGCATTCACTGTATGTCTATCCGGTTAAATCCCTCGCAGGAATTCAGGTTTCTTCATTCTGTATAGATGATTTTGGCCCTGCCGGCGACAGGCGCTGGATGATTGTCGATACCGACAGGCAATTCGTCACCCAGCGCAGTAATCCCGAGCTCGCGAGAATTGGTACGCAGCTGGCGGAGGGGCGGGTTGTTGTGGATATCCCGGGCGAGGGCGAGTTTTCGCTGGTCGCTGGTGAGGAGGAGTGCCGGGTCAGGGTATGGCAGGACTGGGCGAAAGCTGTTTATGGCACCAATGACGCGTCCGAGGCTTTGTCCCGGTATTGTGGCAAATCATTCCGGTTTGTTTTCATGCCCGACGAGACCTTCCGCCGCGTTGATGCCAGCCGGGTTACCGAGTATCGTCGTGTCAGTTTCGCTGACGGCTTTCCATTTCTGATTACCAATCTTGCCTCCCTGGAAGAGCTGAACTCACGCCTGGAGACAGCGGTGGAGATGCGTCGTTTCCGGCCCAACATCGTGGTCGAGGGCGCCGTTCCCTGGGAAGAAGATGAATGGAAGGCGCTGACCATCAACACCATTGTGTTCAGCCTTGTAAAACCCTGTTCGCGGTGTGTCGTGACCACCGTAGACCCTGACCGAGGCGTGAAAGCACCGGATCTGCAGCCCCTGAGGGAGCTTGGCACCTACCGGCGCACCGCTGACGGTGTGATATTCGGAATGAATGCCATTCATGAAGCGACGGGAGAGATCCGGATGGGAGATCCCGTGACTTTTGCGGCTGATGCAACCACTGCAACTACGGAGAATCAATAACGTGCCATTGTTAACGCTGGATGCCATATCCCTTGCTTTTGGCATGCAGCCATTGCTTGACCAGGCCTCGATGACCATGGAGCCGGGAGAACGGGTCTGTCTTCTGGGGCGTAACGGGGAAGGGAAGTCTACCTTGCTGAAAATCGTCACCGGTGAGGTTGTGCCGGATGGCGGCATCGTG
Source organism: Marinobacter sp. (assembly GCA_033721715.1). Lineage (GTDB taxonomy): Bacteria > Pseudomonadota > Gammaproteobacteria > Pseudomonadales > Oleiphilaceae > Marinobacter. Next base: position 1,740 of record JAWWAM010000017.1, on the reverse strand, counting down.
AGGCTGGAAGACGGAGCAAAATTGTCGGTGCTGCCCCAGAACCTGCCGGTCAACGACACACGAACTGCCTATGAAGCCGTAGCTGGCGCCTTTCCCGAGACTGGAGATCTGCTTGCTGAATTTCACAAGTTGACCCAGCACGCCGGTGAGGCAGACCTGGACCGTATGATGAAGGTTCAGGAGCGCCTGGAAGCACTTGACGGCTGGCGGCTTGATCAGAAAGTCGGAGCGATTCTCGCCCAGTACGGCATTGATCCGGACCAGACTCTGAATACGCTTTCAGGTGGCTGGCAGCGACGGGTTCTGCTGGCCCGTGCCCTGGTTACGGAGCCGGATGTTCTGCTTCTGGATGAACCGACCAACCACCTGGATGTGCCCGCTATTGCCTGGCTGGAAGAAGCGCTGGGCCAATTCCGGGGTGCGATTCTGTTTGTCAGTCACGACCGGGCTTTTATTCGCAGGATGGCAACGCGAATCGTGGAACTGGACCGTGGCCATCTGGTGAGTTTTGCTGCTACCTACGATCGCTACCTGGATCTCAAGGAAAAGGCGCTGGAAGAGGAAGAGCGTCAGAATGCGCTGTTCGACAAGCGCCTGAAGCAGGAAGAGGCCTGGATCCGCCAGGGCATCAAGGCGCGGCGCACCCGCAATATGGGCCGTGTGCGGGCGCTCAAGGCTATGCGGGAAGAGCGACGGCAACGGCGCGAACGCGGCGGAACCGCAAGTTTCTCGGTGGAGGATGCGGCCCGCTCCGGCAAGCTGGTAGTGGAAGCCAGCGAAGCAGGATTTTCTTACCCGGACGGTACGCCGGTTATCCGGGATATGAACATGACGGTGCTGAGGGGCGACAAGATCGGCCTCGTTGGGGAAAACGGTACCGGGAAAACCACGCTGGTCCGTCTGCTCCTGGGAGATCTTAAACCCACTGAAGGTCGTATCCGGCTGGGTACCAATCTCCAGGTCGCCTATTTTGATCAGCTCCGCGGAGAACTGGACCTGGAACGTAATGCTCTGGACAACCTTTCCGAAGGGCGAGAGTTCATTGAGATTAACGGCCAGAGCAAGCATGTACTGGGTTATTTGCAGGAATTTCTGTTCAGCCCGGAACGCGCACGCTCGCCGGTGCGTGTATTCTCTGGTGGCGAACGAGCAAGGTTGTTGCTGGCCAAACTGTTCAGCAAACCGGCCAACATACTGGTGCTGGATGAGCCAACCAACGATCTGGACGTGGAAACCCTGGAACTGCTTGAGTCCAGGCTGGTGGAGTTCGCCGGTACCGTGGTGGTGATCAGCCACGATCGGGAGTTTCTCGACAATGTGGCAACCGACACCGTATTTCTGAACGGCTCGGGTAAGGTAGCGGAGTTCGTCGGTGGTTATTCCGACTGGCGAAGACAGGGCGGCCGGTTTCCTTCGGAGGGCGGTACCCGAAAGGCGTCCAAACCGCCGATGAACGACAGGCCTGCTCCCTCTCCGGAGCCGGTTTCATCCGGCACCGGAGCACCAAAAGCAAAACCCGTCAAACTCAGCTACAAGCTCAAGCTAGAGCTGGAACAGTTGCCGGGTCAGATTGAAGCGCTCGAGCGGGAGCTTGAGGAGCTGAGGCAGCGGATTTCGGAGCCGGAATTCTACTCCGGTCCGGCGGATCAAGTATCCGCGACGCTTGCAGAGTTGGGCGATAGGGAAGCTCGCCTGGAAAAGGTTATTGAGCGGTGGATGGAGCTGGAGGAACAGGCGAAT
>JAWWAM010000016.1:0-17909 GCA_033721715.1 Marinobacter sp. | reverse complement strand
GAAGGCTGCCGACCGTTGACGCCCGAGAGCATTCGGGAGCGCATTGAGACGGTGGCCAGAAGCACGTCAGAGAACACCTCTTCCATGCTTGGCGACCGGCGACAGGGCAGGACCACCGAAATCGATTTCATCAACGGTTATATTGCGCGCCGGGGCCAGGCACACGGAATTGATGTGTCCGTGAACCAGATGCTGACGCAACAGGTGCACCAGCTGTTGCCCCACCCCTGAATCAGACCTTGAATGCTTCCACAAGGCGCTGTAACGAGGCCGTCAGTTGGGACATTTCGCGGGAGGAAGCCAGTGTCTCCTCAGCATTATCGGCGGTCTTGTGACCCAGCACGCTGATTTGCTCGACATTGGTGTTCACATTTTTCGCAACCGCAGACTGCTCTTCCGCTGCCTGTGCTATCTGGTGACTCATGTCCACGATAGTCGAGATCCCCTCGGCTATCCGGTCCAGAGCCTCGGTGACCTCTGAAGATTTTCTGACAGTGGTTTCGGTCACGTCATGGCTGTTGGTCATTGCAGCGACAGCCTCTTTGACGCCGCTTTGCAGACGGGAAATCATGCCTTCGATCTCTTCCGTCGACTTATGGGTTCGCTGGGACAATGACCGCACTTCGTCTGCGACCACGGCGAACCCGCGGCCCTGTTCTCCGGCCCGGGCCGCTTCAATGGCGGCATTCAGGGCCAACAGGTTGGTCTGTTCCGCAATCGCCTTGATTTCCACCAACACCTGGCTGATGTTGTCGCTGTCGGCATTTACCCGGTTGATCACCTCCACCGCTCCGGAAATTTCGGTGGCAAGGCGGTTAATTGTGGCAACGGTATCGGCGACCACTTCCCGGCCTTTCTCGGTGTCCTGCTCGGCAGTGCCGGCACTGTCAGAAACCCTGTGGGCACTTTCGGTGACTTCGTTAACCGCTTCCACCATCTGGCTCATGGCTTCATTGATCTGGCCAGATTCCTCCATCTGACGAGCGACAGCCTCACTGTTTGCAGCTGCCGTGTCATTAACCCGGGTTGCCTGCTGATCCACATCGGAGGTGGTACTGCTGACGGAGCGGATCAGCTCGGCAATCCGGTCCGTCATGCTGTTGAATTCGGTGGTGAGTTCACCCAGCTCATCACGATTATCCAGCTCGATATGGGCCGTCATATCACCGGCCGCCACGTTACGAGCGGCCTGACTGAAGCGGTTGATAGCCGTACGCACCGACATGAAAAAGCCGATATAGAGATACACCACCACCAACAGCACAATGACAAGAGCAGCGATAATAAACTGCCGTTGCCGGATCTCACCTTGCAGACGCTCGTTCAGATTATTGCCAACCACGCTAAAAATGCCCGCGGCAAAGGCCTCATAGTGGGCGAGCTGACTTTCGACCGTATTGTTGAAATCCTGCCATGGCAACTCCAGCCGCATGGGCGTAATCACATTCGCATCAAGCTCGTTACGGATACTGGTCAGGCTACCCTCGATGCCCTGGACCGCATTATCCGTATTCTTTGCCAAGGTAGGTGATGCATCAATTGCCACAGCAAGCGAGGGGCCAAGAAGTGAGGCGCGATTGGTGAGTTGGTCGTAGATTTCATTCAGCACATCACTGAGACCGTAGCCTACCTGCCCTTCCAGAAGTGCAAAAATCGCAAAAGAGCGGGCCCGACCGATAATGCTCTCGGCATCCGGCAAAGCTTCGCGCACAAGGCCGAGCAACAGAAGATTTTCACGTGACGCATCCTGGCCCAGGCCGGAAATTTCGATGGTGGCGGAGAGCATCGCACGGACTTTGTGTACGAACTCCTGATAGTACTTGAACTGAGGGTCGATATTGCCCTGATAGCTATCGGTTGCTTTCAGCGTCTCCCAGTCTTCCTGCAACAAGGCAACCTGCTCAGCCCAGTTTCCGGAGGTGTCGAACTGTGCGTCAGCATCTGCCAGCTCTTCGAGGATGCTGTCAATCCTGCTGGCTGCCTCATCAGACCTGGAAAGCAGCTCGTTATCATCCTTCGTTTTTCCGGGGGCGCGGAAATCACGGTATTCGAGCGACGCTTGGAGAAGTGCATCAACTTTCTCAAGCTGCTCGAGACCTTCGACCCCCCTGGTCATGGTTTCCACAGACCGGTTCAGTTCACTGATCACCAGCCAGGAAAGAGCAACGATAGGCAGCAGAAACAGAACACTGATCAGGCTGAACTTGTAAAACATCGGCAGCCGGTTCATCAGCGACACCGCAGGCTTGATAAGCTGGTTCACGTACACCCCCACACAAGGCGTCGAAAAAATGAAGCTTTATTCTATTTGTTTATATTGTCGACTAAAGTACAACAAACTTGAGTGTTTTTCGGCGTATAAATGTAATTTTTGTTAAAACATCAACGCTATAGGAGCCCAGCAATCACCAGCAGGGCCATTACGCAGATCCAGACCAGCATGCTGCGGTTAAGCAGATCCCTGATGGCGTCCAGGCTGCGTCGGCCATAATCCGCCCATTCGTCGGGATGAATCTGCGCAAACCGTGCGGGGTCCAGCGCATAGCCGGTCAACGCACCATTCGCCGCTGCCATCAGGACCTGATCCGTTTTCAATTTAATACCGACCAGGGCACGCTTGCCTTCGTTCATCCAGCCGGCAAGATCGCCGGCCACACCGAAGGTCACCGAGAGCAGACGCGAGGGCAACCAGTTCAGCACCTCGGCCAGCACCGCAAAGCCAGGCCTGGCTGCCGCTTGGGGCCAATGGTCGCGCAGCGCAATAACTCCCCGAGCGAAAAAGGCCACCGCCGGGCCGCCCACCACATACCAGAAAGCGATCAGGAAAAATCGTTCGAAGATGTTAACCAGCAAGGTTCGCGACAATATCAGATGCATCTCATCCGGGGAGGTGGCCGCACCACGCTTTCTCGCGGGCAGGTTATCCTTGACGTGGTGCCAGGCCCCCTGCATGTCACCCCTGGCCCACGATTCACTATAGGCTTCAAGTGTCGAACGCCAGCCGGGGGCGCCCATCAGCAGAACGAGCAGCACGAACTCCAGCGGGTAGGTCGCCACTCGCCAGCCCAACGCCCGCAGATACCCGTCAGTCACCGCGAGCAATACAGCTGGCACCCCAATAATGAGCAGCCCTTTCCATTTGCCCGTTTCTCTTCCGGCAGGAGATCCACCGCTTGCATGAAAGGCCTTACGCCAGAAGGAATCTCCGGACCAGGCATTTGCTGCATCCAGCTTGCGCCGGGTCAGGTACGCGAGCAGAAACACAACCAGAGTCATCAGCCACTCCCCTCAGCCCACTGCCCGGCAGCCAGCATCTGCCGGAAACGGGGCCAGTCAAACGCCGGGCCTGGATCTGTCTTCCGGCCGGGCGCAATATCACTGTGCCCGGTAATCCTCTCCATGGTGATTTCCGGCCACGCCGTCATGATGAGTCGTGACAGGTCTACCAGCGTTCGGTACTGGGCGTCGGTATAGGGGATGTCGTCCGTGCCTTCGAGCTCAATGCCTATCGAGAAGTCGTTGCACTCTTCCTCCCCGTGAAAGCAGGACCGGCCTGCATGCCATGCTCTGTCCAACAGGCTGACAAACTGTACCGCTACCCCGGCACGGTGGATCAGCAAATGCGAGGACACTTTCATCCCGGCAATGGTCTCAAAGTAGGGGTGCGCGCAGGCATCAAGCTGGTTGCAGAAAAACCGTTCGATAGCATCACCACCAAACTGCCCCGGGGGCAGGCTGATATTGTGAATCACCAGCAGGGAAATGGGGGCACCCTCAGGTCGTGGCCCAAAATTGGGAGACGGGCACCATCGAGCCTGGGGTATACGCCCGGTTCGGCGTAGCCCGGGGACCGGATTTTCAGAGGAATCGGAGGAATAGTGGGGCGCGTTTTGATCAGACAATGTGTTTCCAGCAAGCCGACGGCGGAGATGTCATAACCATCCGCCTTTGTTACGTTTGTGCCTGTGATTGAAGCACAAAGCTGCTCGCCTTGCTATCCAGTCAGTGGCCGGTCAGTCCTTGCGACTGCTGCGCAGGTTGTCGATGATGGACTCCAGGGCGCGGTCGAAAATCAGGCCATCGTCGAGCATGGTAATTTCTTCAGCTGCCAGGGCTGCAGCCAGGTCTTCACGCCGGTACTCCGCCACTTTAGCACCACTGCGATTGACGAAAATGTATTTGCCTGTCGCCTTGATAAACGCAGCGAGCTTGCAGCGAGTCTTTCCACCGTCACGAATCAGTTCAATCCAGGAGCCGACACGAAGGCTATCCGCCCGCCCGAGCCATTGTGGGTCGAGGCCGTGGTCAGCTACTGGCTCCTCTACAGGAGCCGCAACAGGCTCAACGCTCTGCACTGCTTCCGGGGCCTCCTGTGGCTGGACGACCGGTTCTGCTTTCTTTGCCTCTTGCGGCGCAATGGCCGGGGGGTCAACCTCCGGAGTACGGGTCTGTACTGCCTCCTCAGTTGGCGTCGGGCGGCGTGAGGTAGTCACCAGGCGCTGGAACACATCCACATGGGCCAGTTCAAGATCGCGAATGGCCGCGTCTGTTGCGAACGGGTCCCAGGCTATCTCCTGTAAAGCCGACCTCAATCCGTCGACGATACCGGGAATGGCCCTCAGTAACTCGCTGCGCGTACCCTCTTCAACCGGTCTCGGATCGACACTCCACACCAGTTGACGAGTCAATGCAGACGCAGCCTGCCAGCGCTCACTGTCTTCACCTTCGCGCAGCACAATCCACTGCAGGTACTTGGACCAGGCCTCGTTAAGCAACGTCACGACCTGCGGCGGGAGATCACGCCCGGCCATTTGTTCACTCAACAAGGTTTCTGTGGCTTTTGAAGCCCTTTCCTGCTTGGCCCGGCCCTCTTCCGCATCACGGAGACGCTGCTCCACAAGCTCCCTGCGACGGCGATCCAGGTCCATGAAATGGCCGAAATCGCTGAGCAACTCGCTGAATATTTCCACATTATCGGTGAATTCATTCAGAACTCGATCAACGACGGATTCAATCTTCTCTCGTAAGGGGTCGCGCTGCCCGGGCTTTTTCTCGGTCCAGCCGATAGCTGACATGGCAAGCTCGTTGAGCAGCTTTCTTACCGGATGCCCGCCGCGATTGAAGAAATTCCTGTCACTGAGGGCTACCTTCAACACCGGAATCTGCAAACGCCCTATCACCGCTTTCATGACCGGGTGAAGCTGCCGGTCTTCGAGGATGAAATCGAATAGCATCGAAACCAGATTGATAACATCGCTGTCCACCTGGCCCGCATTGAGCCTGCCACCGGTTTCGGCCCGAAAAACCGGCTGCAACTGCTGGGACAAAGGCACCACTTCACCCTGGCCCCAATGCACAGACTGCGCCTGAATGTCATGAAGACGCGTCATCAGAGTACTGGTATCCAGCAACCCTGCACCTCCAGAGGGTACGCCTCCCCCCTCACCCTGACCCTGGTGGAGCAGCGCACTGAGTTCGGAGAAGGTGGCACGGACGTCGTCCGACGGCGCAGTCATCGGCCCCGTCGGCTCTTCCGACTGACGCGCCGACGAGGCAGCTCCGCTTTGGCCAGGGCCGGGTGCGGATCTGCCCGCGGCTGAACGACCACCAACAGGAGGACGACGCATGTCGGGCAATACCCCCTCAGCAATCAGCGTCTTGTTGGCATCTCTGTAGACATCACCCAGAATGCCAACGAGCAGACGATCAAACAGTTTCAGCACCACCAGCTTGGCGCGAATGTCAATTTCCAGGTCTGTACAGGCTTCTGCGACACCGCCACAGATGACTTCCGGGCTCAATGGCATCTGGCTGTCATCAAGCTTTGCGGAGGGGACCAGGTGAGACACCCGGACGTTCAGTAACCTGATAGCCTCGGCGTGCTGGTTACGCAGCTTGTTGATGAGGTTGTCGATGGCGACCTGCTGCTCAAGATCGGAGTGGTCAACCAGCGCCAGTGAATCCTGGTCAACTTCATCGAGAGTGCCGGTGCCGCCACCCGGCCGGAAGGACCCAATCTCATTAAAAGCGCGACTGACGTATTGCAGTACCGACACTGTCATGTTCTTGCGGCGTAACCGGAGTTCCCGCATTGCGTCAAAATAGGCAGTCTGGTCCTGGTTGGTGCCAGCCTTGTCCGCCAGTTCGAAAAGAGCGTCGTCTGCCCTGTCGAAAAAACCGGACATCACCGCCTTCAGTGACTGACCAGATACGTCACGCAGGCGCACCAGAGAACCCGGGAGGGAAAACCTGTCCGGCAATTTCTGGGATTTAAGACTGACAACCTTGTTATCCTGCGCCATTCGGCTACTCCGGACGGTGACTGGAGACATGTGTTATTGCACATCTTAGGCCTTACCCGCGTCACCTTGTGTCAGAATTTGTCACCTTTTGTGTTTAAGTGATCGTCGTCACATTTTAGCATTCTGGCTCACTACTGTTTGGCGAAAACCCGGCCGGGCTTTAGAATCATTACCCCCTGGCCAATGGCATTCCACAGACCCCAATAGAACCACCGGAAATCCGACCATGATCCCAACCGAACTGCTTCGCCAGTCCCGTATCGAAACCGTCGCCCAAAGCCTCCGGGAAGATATCGGAGGCGGCGATATCACCGCCAAGCTGATACCTGAACATCGCATCAGTCGCGGCCAGGTTATCACCCGTGAAACGGCAATTATTGCAGGGCGCGCCTGGGTGGAAGAGGTTTTCCGGCAGGTGGACCCGCGGGTCACCCTGACGTGGGCGGTCAGTGACGGGGACGAAGTCAGCCCTGATCAGTTACTGTTCACTATGGAAGGTCCCGCCCGCAGCCTGCTTACTGCCGAACGTGCAGGGCTCAACTGGCTCCAGATGCTCTCCGGCGTTGCCACCACGTGCGCCGGCTATGCGAAGCGCGTCGCCCATACCGGCGTCCAGCTGCTCGATACCCGAAAAACCCTTCCCGGCCTCCGGCTGGCCCAGAAATACGCTGTGACGTGTGGGGGCTGCCATAACCATCGCATTGGCTTGTGGGATGCGTTCCTTATCAAAGAAAACCACATTGCCGCCTGCGGCTCGATTGCCAACGCAGTCACCGAAGCGCGCCGTATTGCCCCCGGCCGCCCCGTCGAGGTAGAAACCGAAAACTCCGACGAACTGGAGCAGGCTCTTGCGGCTGGTGCTGACGTCATCATGCTGGACGAGTTTTCACTGGATGAGATGCGCAAGGCAGTTGCCCGCACCGCTGGCAAAGCGAAGCTGGAAGCCTCCGGCGGCATCACCAATGACACATTGGTACCGGTAGCGGAAACCGGAGTGGACTATATTTCTATCGGGGCGCTGACCAAGGATGTGCGGGCCGTCGACCTGTCCATGCGACTGGATGTCCCCGGCTGAACACTCAGGGCTGCCCGGAAAGCAGGCGGTCCATCTCCGCGAGCTCACGGATCAGGCCCTGGCCGGGCTCGCTCCGACCCCGGAAGTGCTCCTCGGCCATCGGAGCCATACCCGACACTTCCGGTAACGCATGCCCGCTTTCGATCATGGCCTTCATGCGGTAAATGAACACAAACTGGAGCCACTGGGTGAACTCAAGGGTATCCACCGCAAAAGGCTTTGTGCTCTGTAGCGCCTCTTCAGGCGGTGGATCGGCCTCCCAGGCTCCGATTCGCCGTAACTCTATCTCTATCTGCAGCAGGCTGTCCGCCACCCGGGCGGTATGGTCAGACTGTCTTGCCATGGTTCACGCTCAATCGGCCAGTGGTTCCAGTTCGACGGTTTCTCCATGAAGCACCCGGTACAGATCTTCATACTGTCGTGTTAGCGGATGTTTGGGCGCCATATGTATCAATGGCTGGCGACACTGATGGGATTCTCTCATCTTCACCGAGCTGGACAGCCTTACAGGCAGTACCGGGAGCCCTTCGTCCATCAATTCGCGAACCAGCTTCTTGGGCAGACTGGCGCGGGGCTGAAACTGATTGGCCACAATACCTTCCACTACCAGGTTTTCATTATGGTCTTCCTGCAACTCCTGAATTTCATGGAGAATGCTGTAGAGGGCCTGGCGGGAGAAGTCGTCACAATCAAAGGGAATCAGGCAGCGATCGGCAGCGATCAGGGCCGAACGGGTGTAAAAGTTCAGCGCAGGCGCCGTATCGATGTAAATCTCGTCGAAGGATTCCCCCAGTTTCTTGAGCGCTTCTCTCAACTTGTAGATCTTGTGCTTGGCTTCCAGCTTGCGTTCCAGAAAGTCCAGTTCCGGACTGGAAGGCATCACAAAGAGATTGTCAAACGGCGACGCGTGCACAAACTCGTCCGCACGGCGGTTAAACACGGTGAAGGCCACTGTCTGTTCCAGGTAGTCCGAGACTGTGTCCTTGATCTCTCCTGCCGGCTTGCCAAGGAGATAATGGGTTGAATTTCCCTGGGGGTCGAGATCGACGACCAGCGTGCGCTTGCCCCTGGCTGCACTGATGGCCGCCAGGTTGCAGGTGATACTGGATTTGCCAACACCACCTTTCTGATTGAACACTACTCGTCTCATGTTATGCCTCTGACCTTTTCCCTGTATTTGTTCGTTCTACCACCCCATCACCGACTTTACGAACGGTATCGTCAGCCGCCGTTGGGCGCGCAGTGAGTTTTCATCCAGCCGGTCCAGCATCGCCAGCAGATCGGCAAGCTTACGCGGGGCGCGCCGGAGAATGAATGCCGCGACGTCGTCGCCCAGAACCAGTCCTCGCTGCTCGGCCCTGGCCATCAGGATCCGGAGCCGGTCATCGTCACGATTTATGCCCAGTTGAATCGTCAGACCGTGGCGCAATCGCGATATCAGGTCCGGCAACAGGAACGGCACCTCTCCTGGCACTTCAGAAAGACTGACAACCATCAGGTTGCCCCGATCATTAACACGATTGTACAGATGGAAGACCGCCTCTTCCCAGCTTTCCAGGCCGGCAATGAGATCCAGGTCATCCAGGCAGATAACCGACTGGTTTTCCAGCCCTGCCAGCGCCTCGGGTCCGAATGGCAATAACTCTTCAACGCTGACACACACAGCACCCTGCTGCCGCTGTTCGGCAAGGTGGCACACAGCCTGAAGGAGGTGGCTCTTGCCAGTGTCGGCATCGCCGCAGACGGCAATAACCGGCACCGGAACAGGCTGACCGCAGGCCTCTCTCAGGTGTGTTGCGGCGGCTGCATTCCGGTCGCCATGAAAGTTGTCGAACCGGGCGTCATCACGCAGCTTAACCCCCAGTACCAGTTGCGAAGCACTCACTGTCTCTTGACCCTCCAGGCCTTCAGACTCCAGACGGCGATATAATGGGCCCCACTGAACAGGGTCGAAGCCGCAACCAACAGAATACCAGCATCAATAACCCACGGCTGCATCGGCAAGCCCGCCAGCAGGATAATAATCGCGAGGGCAACCAGAATCTGGATCAGGGTGTTGATTTTACCGGGGATACTGGGCTGGAGATCAAATCTGCCAATGCAGTAGTGGAAAGCCAGCCCACCGCAGACAATCAGCACGTCCCTGCCCACCACCAGCCAGAGCAGCCAATACGGCAAAACACCGGTCAGGGTCAGCATAAGGTAAGCCGAAATCAGTAAGGCCTTGTCGGCCAGAGGGTCGGCAATGGCACCCAGCCGGGTTCGCCAGTCGAAATGACGGGCAAGAAAACCGTCGAGCGCATCGGTGGCAGCCGCCACAAAGAATATGACCAACGCAAACCGGTATTCCTTCGCCAGAAGAGCGGCGGCAAACGGGGCTATCATTAATATCCGCAAGAACGTCAGGGCGTTGGGGATCCAGCGCCAGCGATGCGTCATCATGACACGCCTCCCTCTCCTTGCAGCACCCGGTAATTACCCTCCGCTTTCCGAATCGACAACCGAGGCAGGCTGCCAGCGATAATGCAAAACCTGGTAGAGCGACTCGAAAGCCTGCTCCGATTCCTCCTGGTCAACCAGTAGCGGCTGATAAACAAATAACGGGTTGGCAGACGTACTGGCCGTTTCTGCGCTGTCCTCTGCCAGCGCAACACCGCCTTCCGGGGCGGGCAGAACGGGCTGGGCACTCTTCTGCTCCCTGGAAGCGTCGTCGTCACCGGAAGGCATCCGGGACACCTCCGCATCAGACAGGGGCACCAGGCGCGGATCAAGGGCAATGTACTGTTTCAGCTGTTCCATTTCCCCGGAAAACACCACCCGCAGCTTCAACTGGTCCTGCCTGGCCTGGGTAGCACCTGCTTCTGTTACCGGAGACAGACTCTTGAGCGCACCGCTCACGCGGGCATAGTCCTGCAGGTTGGTCACACCATGTACCACAATGTCCACCTGTGGTGCCTCGTCCACATCACTGCCGGCAACCGCATATCGATCCGCAAACATTTCGGCCCAGCGCCCGATAAGCCTGGATGCCAGCTCCTCTCGGGTATCAGCTGTCACTGACTGTTCCGTACTGTCCAGCCCCATGCCTTCAAACACCCATCCTGCACGCCACTGGGAGCCAGACCGCCTGACACGTACCAGGGACATCAGGTCGTGCTCAAGGTCTGCCGAAGCGCGCCTGACACTGGAGGTAAACTGCCCCCAGATATCCGACAACAGTTCACGGTCCTGACGATAATCCGCCGGCGGCAGGCTAACAGGAAGCCCCCGGTCGACCGCGGCTTCCTGAAATATCCGCCGCCACTCATCACTTCCGCTGCTTTCCTCGCCATCAGCATGAACGAGGGCGCGGCGCCCCCCGTCTTCCACCGCGATCCACGCCAGGGTCAACGGCCGATTCGCGCCCCAGACCGGAGCGTCCACTGAAGCGAGAGCGCTATTGACGCCGACTGCGCCAAAGGACATGCGCAGGCGGTGCTGATTCCTGTCCGACCGCAGAAACTGATAGGACTGCAGCAGGGACTCGGCATCGTCCAGCAACGCCTTTACACCTTCATTGTCAAGCACTTCACGGGTGCCGGACACGCGCACGAAAACCCGGCTTAACCCGTCTGCGTAACCCTGCGCAAGGTCTCCCGGTTGCGAGCTCGCCACTGGCACTTCCACCGAATAGAGCCCGGTAACCGTCACGGCAGCCGCCGGCGCCGCCAACAGCGCCAGAAGACAGAATAACCGCACTGACCGACGGATTATCTGCGCTGCCTGCATCGAGATTTTTCCTGAGTCTGGCATGAAACACCCTGCAATTCGTCCGAATGGCGCATAGGATACACCAAGCCCCGTGGTGTGAGTAGCTAGGGGGGATTGCAGAAAGTCAATACAGCCCGCCAACGCGGACACGACGGCAAACTTGGCAATTGCATTTGGAGCGCCACTCCGCACCTGTTAAAATCCGCGGCCTGACCCACTGTCCAAACGGTTAAGCACACCATGAGCGAACAGAAGCCCTCCCTCACCTATCGTGATGCAGGCGTTGATATCGACGCAGGAAACGAACTCGTCAACCGCATAAAGAACACGGCTGCACGCACCCGCCGCCCGGAGGTTCTGGGCGGGCTCGGCGGCTTTGGTGCGATGGTTGCCATCCCCCAGGGTTATCATGAGCCGGTGCTGGTGTCTGGCACCGACGGAGTTGGCACCAAGCTCAGACTTGCCATGCAACTGCAAAAACACGACACCATTGGTATCGACCTTGTCGCCATGTGTGTTAACGATCTGGTTGTGGGTGGCGCGGAGCCATTGTTTTTCCTCGACTACTATGCAACCGGCAAGCTGAATGTGGATGTGGCCGCTCAGGTAGTAGAGGGCATCGGCAGAGGCTGCGAACAGGCAGGCTGCTCCCTGGTGGGCGGGGAGACTGCCGAAATGCCGGGCATGTATGAAGGCGACGACTACGACCTGGCGGGCTTCTGCGTGGGTGTGGCCGAGCGCAGTGAGATCATCGACGGCAGCCGCGTGCAGGCCGGCGATTCGTTGCTGGCACTGGGATCATCCGGCCCCCACTCCAATGGCTACTCGCTGATCCGCAAAATTCTGGAGGTCAGCAACGCCAACCTTGATCAGGATATGGGTGACATAACCCTCGCGGATGCCTTGATGGCTCCGACCCGCATTTATGTCAAAAACCTGCTGCAACTGGCCCGTGAGGTGGACATTCGCGCCCTTTCTCACATCACCGGTGGCGGTCTGCCGGAAAACATTCCCCGGGTACTGCCTGACGGCCTGGTTGCTGCAATCGACACCGACAGCTGGACGCTCCCTCCCGTTTTCCAGTGGCTGAAAGACGCCGGCGGAGTCGCTACGGAAGAAATGTACCGTACCTTCAATTGCGGCGTGGGCATGGTCGTCTGCGTTCCGGCCAATCAGCGTGAGCTGGCGCTGGATACCCTCAATGCGCTGGGGGAGAAAGTCTGGCAGATTGGCGTGATTGAGACAGCGGACGATTCCGCCTCCTCAGCTTCCGTTCGCTACGCCCCGGGGCTCCTGTCAGCATGAAGGCAGATTCAGTAACTGCACCTCGTATTCTGGTTCTGGCTTCAGGGAGCGGCACCAATCTTCAGGCGCTGATTGACGCCAGCCGCGACCGTGATTTTCCGGGCCAGATAGTCGCCGTCGGCTGCAACCGGCCCAAGGCATTTGCTCTCGAGCGCGCTGCCCAGGCGAACATCAAGACATTCACAGTGGACCATACCCAATATGGGTCCCGCGAGGAGTTCGACGGGGCGCTAATGGCAGAGATTCGCCGCCATAACCCGGACCTGATCGTGCTGGCAGGCTTCATGCGTATTCTGACCACAGATTTTGTGCAGGCTTTACGCGGCACCCTGCTAAACGTTCATCCCTCGCTGCTGCCAAAGTACACCGGCCTGAATACGCATCAGCGCGCGCTGGAGGCAGGAGAGAAGATTCATGGCGTATCCATCCACTTTGTTACCGAAGAACTGGATGGCGGCCCCATTATCGCCCAGGCTGAAGTCAGCGTGGCCCCGGACGATACTCCGGAGACCCTTGCCGAGAAGATTCAGCAGAAAGAACACGTGCTGTATCCCATCGTTGTCCGCTGGTTCTGCGAAGGCCGCATTCAACTTGGCTCCGACTACGTGATTTTCGACGGCCAGCCTCTGCACGCTCCGCTGGTACTTCCAGACGACAGTGCTACAGCGACAGCTGAGTGACTTTATCGTCATCTCCGGGAGTATTCAGGCACGTTAGACTGTCCAGAGGCAGGTACCCTTGCCATTGCGCAACCGGAGAAGTCCTATGCCCCTGAACCACAGTTTTGCAGCCTTGCCCGTTCTACTGGCCACGCTGCTGCTTTCCGGCGCTGCCTTCGCCCAGCCTTCGGAGGAAAGCCCGGAGCAGATGCCCCTCCATCCCATGGAGCTCAGCTATAACGCCTCCATGGACAAAGGCATTTCTCTCAGTGGCAGCGCCCGTCGTATTCTGGAACAACGGGATGACGGCACCTGGCGTTTCCGCACCGATGTGGATTCCTTTATCGCCGATATCGACGAATCCCTGATCTTCCGTTGGGAGAACAATCAGGTGGTGCCCCTGCGTTACCGTTACGAACTCTCAGGTTTCCTGATCAAGAACAGGAAGGAAGCAATCGACTTTGACTGGGACAACATGGTGGTTAGCGGTCACCACGAGGGAGACAGGTTTTCGCTGGACCTGGAGGAAGGCACTCTCGACCCGATGGGCTATCAACTGCAACTGAGCCAGGACATCAAGGCCGGCAAACGTGAGATGGAATACCGGGTGGTCGACAAGGGCGACTACGACACAGACCGGTTCGCTGTCGTTGACGAAGAATTCCTGAGAGCCAATGGCGAGCAAATCATGACCCTCAAGGCGCAGAAAGTCCGCGACAGTGACAGCAAACGGCAGTCACTGATGTGGTTCGCTCCGGAGCGTAACCATCTGCTGATCCGGTTCCTGCAGGTGGAGCCGGATGGCAGTGAGTATGAGCTCATTCTCAACGAGGCCACAGTCAATCACTAGACAGCTCAGCGCGGGGGACTGACGGCGGCCCAGACCGCTTTCACTTCCTCAGCGATAATGCGCAACCCTTCCGCGACACGTTCATCATCCTGTGAGTAGGTAACCCGCAGGCATTCATGGCGATGGCGCCACTCCTCATCCGGCAATCCCGGGAAAAAGTAGTGTCCGGACACCACCAGTACACCCCGTTCTTTCAACCGCTGATAGAGCTCAAGGCTGGTAATCGGCAGGTCAGGGAACCATAACCACAGGAACATGGCGCCCTCGGGTTTGTGGACATACCAGCGGCAATTGTCTTCGCCCATGGCGTCACGGAACACGGCGACGGCCCGTTCCATCTTGGCCTTGTAGAATGGGCAGACCACATCGCGACTGAGCGACAGGATTTCCCCTGAGCGCACCAGAGGCTCAGCCAGCATGGCGCCAAAGCTGCCAGTGGCGAGGTTCATGATGGCATTAATGCTCGACAGTGCCTTGATCACGGGTTCCGCCGCAATAACAATACCGGTGCGTACCGCGGGAAGACCGAACTTCGACAGGCTGAGGCACAGGATAACCTGCTCGTTCCAGTGCGGCGTTGCATCCACAAACAGAAGATTCGGGAAAGGTGTGCCGTAGGCCCCATCCACAATCAATGGAATATTGTGCTGGCGCGCCATGACTTCCAGCCGGGCCAGTTCGTCATCCGTTACCACGTTACCGGTTGGATTGGTGGGGCGGGAAACGCAAATGGCGCCGGTTTCGCCGGTGACTTCAACCGCATCAAAATCCACGCGATATTTGAACTCATGGGCATCGGTAAAGGAAATATCCGGTTGCACAGCGTGGAACAGGCCGGGTTCGATGCCAGCATCGGCGTAACCGATATATTCCGGCGCCAGAGGCAGCAGGATGTGTTTGCGCACTCCCTCGCCATAGTCGCCACCGAACATATTGAACAACATGAAGAACGCCGCCTGACTGCCGTTCGTAAGGGCGATGTTCTCAGGCTTCAGCCCCCAACCGTACTCACGGTTCAGCAGCTCCGCCAACGACGCAATGAACTGCTTCTCGCCCTGGGGCGGATCATAAATTCCCACTAACCGCCGCGTGTCACCCTCGTTCCGCGCCATGTCCGCCAGAATCTGCTGAACCCGCTCCTGGATTTCCGGAATATGGCCGGGATTGCCCCCGCCCATCATGATCATGTCATCACCGGAGGCCAGCGCATTACCAAGGTCATCCATCAGTGAGGTGATGCCCGCATCCGCGGTGAATTTTCGACCGAACGAAGAGAGTTTCATGGTGTTTGTCTGTACCGGTTAAAAGCGGGTTGTAATCCCAGTGTAGGACAGAGCCGGCGCCACCGCCGGTCAGTCGTTAAGGGATATGCCGAGGTTGCTCACGCCCTCGTTGGCGGCAGCCTCCCGGATGCGCTCCACGAACTGACTGGTGGGGGTGCGCTGGCGCTTCAGAGCAAGAATCAGCTCACGCTGGAAGACTTTGTCTTCTTTCATCAGCGGGTGCTGCTCCAGTAGCCGGACCAGTTCGTCTTCGTCCAGATCCTCCCCTTCCGACAGCTCGATAAAGTTCATTACCGTGGCCGTGGCCATCTGGGAGGCGTCCGTTGCGCGATGCTTGCCCGGGTTCAAGCGGTTCAGCAGTGCCTGCTCGAGCAGCTGGCAGAAATCGAAAGCCGGATAGACCCCATAGGCGTCGTAGGCATCCACATCCGGTGACAGGGCTTCCAGTTTGGCCAATAGCTGGGGAATGGACGCTTCGGACGCGTCCTTTTGCAGCATTTCCCAGCCCAGATCGAGCAACTGCCGCATTTTTGCACCGGTTTTCAGCTCAACCGCATCCGCAAACAGGGCGTAATTGGGAAAGGAGCGCTCCGCGAGGGCCATAAGGAAGGTGAATTCCCGCCAGCCCTGCAGTTGTGATACCGCTTTCAGAAACTGATTGGCATTCACTGTGGATGTCTCCTGGGGCTAAAGCCACTCATGTCCGCGGCAGGGTCACACCTGTCTGCCCGAAGTACTTCCCTCCCCGGTCTTTATAGCTGGTTTCGCAGATTTCGTCAGACTCGAAGAAGAGCATCTGGGCAACGCCTTCATTGGCGTAGATTTTGGCCGGCAGGTTGGTGGTGTTGGAAAACTCCAGAGTCACCTGCCCTTCCCATTCCGGCTCCAGCGGCGTGACGTTGACGATGATGCCACAGCGCGCGTAGGTGGATTTGCCCAGGCAGATGGTCAGCACACTGCGGGGGATACGGAAGTATTCCACGGTTCGGGCCAGGGCAAAGGAATTGGGCGGGATGATGCAAACGTCGCCCGTGTAATTCACAAAGCTGTTTTCGTCGAAGTTCTTCGGGTCCACGGTGGCGGAGTGGACGTTGGTGAAGATTTTGAATTCGTTGCTGCAACGGACATCGTAGCCGTAGCTGGACGTGCCGTAGGAGATTACGCGGCCTTTTTCGGTTTCGCGGACCTGATCATACTCAAAAGGTTCGATCATGCCTTGATCCCGGGACATCCGGCGAATCCAGTGATCGGATTTGATGCTCATGGGTGACGTCTCGTATCCATAAAAAAAGAGGCGGTAGTTTACCTGTTCACTTAATGACTGTCGAAGCTTTGGCCCTTTGAATTCCACCCTCAAGCTTGGGGGCTGCGGCTACGGGGAGGACGGGCTTGAAACACGCCGTTAATACGTCCATGTAGGCTTGAGAAAAACATCCATGTTTTTCACAGTTTCAAACCCGTCCTCCCCGCAGCCGCGATCTGACTTTTTGCGGGGATCAGTGTTCTGTTACAGAAACACTGGAGATAGAACCTGTCAGGTTTCTTTCACGAGTGGCCAGCTCTGCACCTACCCGGCGGGCGATGTCCTTGTAGCGTCGTGCCACTTCGGAGTCCGGTTCCGCCACCACGGAGGGGGTGCCGCTGTCGGTCTGTTCGCGGATGGTCATGTGCAGGGGGAGCTGGCCCAGCAACGTAGTGTCGTATTCTTCGGCAATGCGTTCGCCGCCACCGTGGCCGAAGAGGGGTTCTTCGTGGCCGCAGTTGCTGCAGATGTGGACGCTCATGTTTTCCACCACGCCCAATACCGGGATTTGCACCTTACGGAACATTTCGATGCCTTTCTTGCCATCCAGCAACGCGATGTCCTGGGGTGTGGTGACAATCACGGCGCCGGTGACCGGGACTTTCTGGGCGATGGTGAGCTGGATGTCGCCGGTGCCCGGGGGCATGTCGATGATGAGGTAGTCCAGTTCATTCCACAGGGTCTGCTGCAGCAGCTGCATGACGGCGCCACTGACCATGGGGCCGCGCCAGACCATGGGGGTTTTATCGGTGACTACGAAGGCCATGGAGTTGGCCTGGAGGCCATGGGCTTCCATAGGAACGAAGTATTTGTTCTCCCGGGTTTCCGGGCGTTTGCCTTCGGGTACGCCCAGCATCATGCCGATGCTGGGGCCGTAGATGTCGGCATCGAGAATGCCGACGCGGGCGCCTTCGGCTTGCAGGGCCAGGGCCAGGTTGACGGCGGTGGTGGATTTGCCCACGCCGCCCTTACCGGAGGCGACGGCGATGATGTTTTTCACACCGGGTACGGACTGGATGTCTTTCTGGCCTTTGTGGGAGTGGATTCGCTGGCCGACATGAACCTCCACAGTCTCGACGCCGTCAACGTCGTCCAGGGCATTGGTGAGCAGTTCTTTCAGAGCGCCGGCAATCCCTTTTGACGGGTATGGCAGCTCGATCATGACTGTCACCTTGCCGTTGTCATCCGTTGTCAGGGATTTCACGGCACCGAGCTCGTAAAGGTCCTTGCCGAGGTACGGGTCGCGGTACTGTTTTACGGCGGTTTCCAGTGCGTGCTGTGAAATCTGTGCCATCGGAGTCTCCGGATAAAGCGCTGAAAGCAGGTGTTTCGGGTGAAAAAACTTTGCTTGGAAGGTATCATCTGTGCCCGTTTCTGGCCAT